>NZ_CP102267.1:1312500-1612954 GCF_025148125.1 Blautia wexlerae DSM 19850 | reverse complement strand
CCATCAGAGCCTTTAACTCAATGATCTGAGGAGGTGTCACTTGATATTTCTCGATCACCTGCTGTGCATGATAATCCTCTATGGTGGTCTTGCCCCTTACAGTCTTTGGCAAACGGATCATAACCTTATCTGTCGCAAGCTGAAGCAGATCTCTGTCACCGGAAAGGATTGTCGCATCCATTCCTGCCGCTTCGCTTTTCCTGGCCAGAGTTCCCAGAATATCATCCGCTTCGTAGCCTTCTTTTGTCACAACATTCACACCCATTGCAGTAAGCATTTCTTTAATCAGCGGTACCTGCTCTCTCAGTTCTTCAGGCATGGGTTTACGTGTTCCCTTGTATGCTTCAAACATCTTATGGCGGAAAGTCGGTGCCTTCAGGTCAAATGCCACTGTCAGATACTGAGGCTTCTCTTCCTCGATCGTCCGAAGAAGGATATTCAGGAAACCATATACTGCCCCTGTGTGTTTTCCTTCTGAATTTGTAAGATCCGGCAGACCATAAAAAGCTCTGTTCAGAATACTGTGTCCATCAATCAGTAATATTTTTTCGCTCATAAAATCCTCCAGTGTCTTTATAGAATGTAATTTGTCTCCATCATTACAAAAATCAATATTGCCGCAATCGTAGCGATCAGAAGGCATATACTTACTCCAAACATCAGCCAACTGGCTTTCTTCTTGCGGATATATCTTCTGGATTTCCGGATATCCTGTTCTAGCAGTTTTTTGAAATCCAGAACCGAATCGCTACTGTCATCATCAAGCTGCTGTGTTACCTCATGTACAATAAAATATGTTTCCAGTTCATCATAACAGGAAGAACAATTCTGTACATGATCGAGAAACTCTTCCAGTTCATTTAGTGGAAGATCATGTTTAATATAACTACTCACCATTCCTTCTGCAGTTCGACAATCCATCTTCATTCCCTTCTTTCTTCCAAAAAACATCCAGGATGCTGCGTTCACTATTACGAATTATAACCGAACCGGAGTTAATTGGCAAGGAAAAGCAGCAGAAGCTCAAATCGCCTCTGCTGCTTTCATTGCTGTTCACTCAGTTTTCAGTGACATAACCAAATTTCCGGATTGCCTGCGGCAATGGACTTTTGGCTTGTATATCTTGAGAAAATATCACTTCTGCAAATTCACTTTCCCGGAAGATGTATCTGCATCAGCTTCTGTACTGTTTTCGGATTCTGCATTGTTCTCAGACTTTGTATTACTTTCAGATTCTGCCACTACAGTTGGAGCCTGTACAGGTGCATTCAGGATCTTCATAAATTCCTCACCTGTAATTGTCTCATGCTCATATAGATATTTTGCAAGTTCATGAAGCTTTCCGATATTGTCCTGAAGGATTTTCAGTGCTTTCTGGTGTTCCATCCTGACAAGCTCCACAACCTTCTTATCCAGAAGAGTCTGTGTCTCAAAAGAACAGCTTAAGCTGGAGTCTCCGCCCAGATACTGATTTGTCACATTCTCCATGGCAACCATATCGAAGTCTTCACTCATACCATATCTGGAGATCATTGCTCTTGCAAGCTTAGTCGCCTGTTCGATATCATTGGATGCTCCGGTTGTAATAGAGTGGAAGATCAGTTCCTCAGCGGCACGACCGCCTGTAAAGGTCGCTATCTTATTTGCAAGTTCTTCCTTTGTCATCAGATAATGATCTCCGTCATCCACCTGCATGGTATATCCGAGTGCTCCTGATGTACGCGGAATAATAGTGATCTTGTGGACCGGTGCAGATTCGGTCTGCTTTGCTGCAACCAGCGCATGTCCGATTTCATGATAAGCAACTATCAGTTTTTCTTTATTGGAAAGAACTCTGTTCTTCTTCTGATATCCTGCGATAACTACCTCGATACTCTCCTCAAAATCTGCCTGAGTGGCAAATTTTCTGCCGTCACGTACTGCACGAAGTGCTGCTTCATTGACAATATTTGCAAGTTCTGCACCGGAAGCTCCGGCTGCAGCTTTCGCAATCTCATCAAAACGTACGGAATCTGCGATCTTAATCTTCTTTGCATGGACTTTAAGGATTTCCTCACGTCCTTTTAAATCCGGAAGTTCAACAGGAATACGTCTGTCAAAACGTCCGGGACGAAGAAGTGCGGGATCAAGGGAATCCGGTCTGTTGGTTGCCGCAAGGATCACAACACCTTTGGAGCCGTCAAAACCATCCATCTCTGTAAGCAGCTGGTTCAGAGTCTGCTCGCGCTCATCATTACCGCCTGTAAATCCGGCACCATCACGTTTCTTTCCAATTGTGTCGATTTCATCGATAAATACAATACATGGAGCTTTCTCATTCGCCTGTTTGAAAAGATCACGCACCTTGGCAGCGCCCATACCAACAAACATTTCCACGAATTCAGAACCGGAAATGGAGAAGAACGGAACTTCCGCTTCACCGGCTACCGCTTTTGCAAGAAGTGTTTTACCTGTACCCGGAGGGCCTACAAGAAGGGCTCCTTTCGGCATAGATGCACCGATTTCTCTGTATTTCTGCGGGTTATGAAGATAATCTACGATTTCTGTCAGAAGATCCTTGGCTTCGTCCTCTCCCGCTACATCTGAGAATTTGATTCCCGTAGATGATTTCACATATACTTTCGCATTACTCTTTCCAAATGACATTGCCCCACCGGGACCTCCGCCCATGGAACTCATCATCTTCTTGCTGAGCCACCTTCCAAGAAGGATAAAGATGGCAATCGGCAGTACATATCCTGCGATCAGACTGATCCAGATAGATGTCTGCTGTGGTGCTGCTGCACCGAACTTGACATTTGCATCATGCAAACGGTCTACAAGGTCAGGATCATTCATCTTGACAGTTCTGAAATAACCCTCCTGTCCGTCACTCTCTGCTACATAATAAATATAATCATCCTGAATTTCTACTGTCTTAACGTAATCCTTCTCTACCCCTGTCAGGAAAGTACTGTAATCAGTCGTCTGTACCTTTCGTCCCTCAATTGCAGGAAGTAACAGCACATTCAGAAGAATGATAATAACTGCCGCAATGATATAATATACATAAAGCGGTTTTCTGCCAGGCTTTTTATTATCAAGGTTCATTGGCTTTTCCTCCATTTCGTTTTGTTATGATGTACCATATCACTTATTCATCTCTTTTTCAAGAAAAGCGAGATAAATTTCATAAAGATTTTAGAATTATCTGAACTGTTCAATACGGCAAATAAAAAAAAGCGAAAACCTTCATAAACAAAGGCTCCGCTTACTTTTTAATGCCGGCAGTGGGACTTGAACCCACACGTGGTTGCCCACAACAGATTTTGAGTCTGCCTCGTCTGCCATTCCGACATGCCGGCATTGAAACGAGTATTATCATATCACGTTTTTGTCGAAATGGCAAGGGCATTTTTGAGTTTTTTTTTAATATTTCACAAACCTCGTTTTAGAATACACACTGCTTGCCTTGATCAGTTTCTGATATCTGGCAAACAGCTTCTCAGGAAGTCTGATAGTTACGGTTTTGTTGACCGCAAAAGCTTTTTTTCCAACATAGTTCAGTGCTGTACTGTTGATCCTGATCACTTTGACCGCCGGGCACTGGTAAAAAACTCTGGCATCTATATGTCTGACACTGGCAGGAAGTATGAAATTTCGCAGTTTTGTACACTGTGCAAATGCGTTGCTGCCAATTCTTTTTACTCTGCTGCCAAATCTTATGTTCCGCAGATTCGGGCACTGGCTGAACGCATATTTTCCAATCGTTATTACATTATTTCCAAAAATAACATCTGTAATTTCTTTGTTCCCGCTGAAGGCATTCTTGTCAATTGTAGTTACTTTATAAACTTTATCATTGATCACAACTGTAGCCGGAATTTGTATCACATTATATTCCGCAGCAAGACCTGTAACGCTTACTTCTCTTTCATTTAAAATCTTATAGCCAATTCCACCTATCAGGTACTTATAGCTTCCATCCTGTTCAGTTAACGGAGCTGCATTGAACTGATATCTCACAGGTTGTACAATATCGTTTTTCTCCCATATACCTCCTGTATATTCTTCTCTCTGGAAAAAGATATATATATTGTATGCACGTTCCACCTTTGTATAAATACCCTTTGCAGAACCGATTTCCCATTTCCTGTGAATATCGCTTTCCTGCGGTTTGAGAGAAAGACTCCAGTATAATGGTGTCCATCTGGCATCTCCCTCAACAGGATTCGTATTCTGCGTTCCGGCACCGGTCACATTAAATTTATAGTAAGTGTTGGGATAGAAAACCAGAGGTTTGTCAAGTCCTTCAACGACACTGTCATTTGCACTTATCCCTTTGCTTTCATCTGTGTCTGTTGAAGTTTCCTCTCCGGCTGCCAAGATGAAATTCTGTGTATCTGCTCCATCCTGAAATTCCGCTGCACCGGTCGTACTGACCGGAACTGCTGCCAGAACACCTGCCAGCACCATAGCTGCTATTTTTTTCATTACTCTCTCCTCCTCTTTTTCAGCAGTATATAAAATATATACAACTGTTCAGTCCTTTCTTATAGCAATAGTGAACTGTTAAATACTTACGACATTTGTGTTACTGTTCTGCTTACAATTTATATCTACATCTTGTATTTTACTTATTTTTCTGCTAAATGTCTACCTTGATTTTCTGCTAATCCTGTCGTATTTTTGTTACTGTTCACTCCGTTCTCAGTAACTTAGCCAAAATTCATTCCAGATTGCCTACGGCAATAGAATTTTGGCTTGTATGTCTCGGGATTTTGGCATATTCATGCCAAAACACCTCGCGGGATAGTGCTATGTGAATAGTAACGCATTTTTACTTCATCTGTATTCCACTTCTCATACGTGATATAATCCGCACCCATTTTCCTGAAAATGTCTACCATATCTTCATTCCGGCAAAGCCATACGGATATGCGGATTCCATTCTGATGAGCATTGTTGATATCATTCATACTGATATTTTTATACTCTGCACTTATGTCCAGATCATATTTCTTACACTGCTGTATCATAGAAGCATTCACGCGCACTGTACGAATCCACTGCAATTTCCCTGTAAATCCCATCTCACGCAGTTTACCAAGTGTTTCTATGCGAAAACAGATGAGTACCGGCTCTTTCTGTGATTCAGTCAGAAGCTGCATGAACAAATTCATGGCTTCTTCCGTACGGATTGACTTTATTTCAATCACCGGCGTCACAGAGTACTTATTGCAGCATGCAATATACTGTTCCAGTGTAGGAATAAGATTATCCGGATACTGCGAAGCATTTCTTCCATTTATAATCGGATACTGCTTTATCTCCTCATAAGTCATCTCTGAAATAAGCCTGTCCTCCCCGCACATCCGCAGCAAAGAATCATCATGAGAGACAACCAGAACTCCATCTGCGGTCTCTCTCACATCTGTCTCCACAAACTCCGCCCCATTGCGTCCTGCCATCTCAAAGGCAGGCACGGAATTCTCAGGTGCTTCTGTCTGTTCACCTCTGTGCAAAATATAATGAGTAACTCCATCCAGGGGTTTCCGGAACTTTTCCTCATCTTCCGGTGCAGGTGTGATTTTCGGAGTTGGCGTGACCGTTACCGTCGGCTCCGGGGTCACAGATGGTGCTGGTTCATCCGGCGTCAGTGTAGGCGTAATTTCCGGAGTTTCTGACGCTGCCGGCAGGACGATCACTTCTATCTCTGATACATATCTGTCAGTACCATAAGAAACACTGGTGATTTTGACATTTCCCGCCTTTTTTGCAGTAACTTTTCCTTTCTTTGATACAGTTGCCACCGTTTTATCAGAAGAAGTATAAGTCAGCCTTTTTCCATACTTCTGCGGCTCCAGAATAATTGTCTTTCCTGCCGTTACTTTCACCTGTTTTTTGTATTTCTTAAAAAGAACTGTTTCCGTTTTATTACAGACAAAAACCTCGCAGTTTACTTTCAGTCCACTCATCTGTGCTGTGATCGTTGCATGTCCGGGCTTTAAACCATATATCCTGCCATTTATAACCTTTACACATTTTGAGTTACTGCTGGTCCATTTAAACTTCTTTGGACTCACTTTTGTATCATGATTCAGGATCTTTACTGTATAAGTGGCACCGGTCTTTACAACCACCTCAGATTTATGCACTCGATATTCGTCTGCTGCATAAGTATTATCTGCCACAGATATTATACTGGTAAAACCTGTAATTATAAGCACAATAGCAAATATGACAGACCTTACAGTCTGCATGCCTGTTCTTTTGTCTCTGTATTCTTTTTTCTTATCTCCCATTATTCTATCTCTCATCTCTCATATGCCATTCCTGATCTGCTGCTTTTATTTCCGGTATGTTCTTAAACACTTCACAATTCTGATCACATTCGTCTCTGATGCAGGGACAGACCATCTTTACTTTTTTAAAATGTCCGGGAACACCCTCATATTGTACACTCCACAGACCATTGTAATGCAGCTGTTTACACATTCCTGTTTCATATTCATATTTAATCATACGTCTACCTCCGAACAGACAAAATTTTTACAGTACATTCTTCTGAAACCACTGTTTCTCCATACAAAACGAAAGGCACTAACCTTCCAGCATCATGCACAGATCAGTACCTTTCTTTTTGTGTATTTTTATGTCCTATCTGCCCCGTCAATACCACAGGACAGTAAATTACAGAATAATCACAGCATTATTCCATATCTTCCAGTAATTTCTCATAAATCGGGAAGCAGTCAAATGTTGCGAAATAATCCTTCGGTGTCTCGGCACGGCGGATCATCTCGAAACTTCCATCTTCATGGAGAAGGATCTCAGAAGATTTCAGTTTACCATTGTAGTTATATCCCATGGCAAAACCATGAGCTCCTGTATCATGGATCACAAGAAGATCTCCCATATCAACCTTCGGAAGATAGCGGTCAATTGCAAACTTATCATTGTTTTCGCAGAGAGAACCTGTCACATCATACATATGATCACATGGCTGGTCTTCTTTTCCCATAACAGTGATATGATGGTATGCGCCATACATTGCCGGACGCATCAGGTTTACAGCACACGCATCCACACCAATATATTCTTTATGAGTATGCTTCTCATGGATTGCCTTAGTTACCAAGCAGCCATACGGTCCCATCATGAAACGTCCCATCTCTGTATAGATTGCAACATCACCCATTCCGGCCGGAACAAGTACTTCTTCGTATACTTTGCGGACACCCTCACCGATCTCTCTGATATCATTCGGAGTCTGATCTGGTTTGTAAGCGATTCCAACACCACCGGAAAGGTTGATAAACTTCACATGAGCACCTGTCTCCTTCTGAAGTTTCACTGCCATTTCAAACATCTCTTTCGCCAACATCGGATAATACTCATTTGTCACAGTATTGCTTGCAAGGAATGCATGGATACCGAATTCCTCGGCACCTTTTTCCTTCAGGATCTTAAATGCTTCAAAAATCTGCTCTGTTGTCATACCATATTTGGCATCTCCGGGGTTGTCCATAATATCGTTGCTGATCTTAAACACTCCGCCCGGATTATAACGACAGCTGATCACCTTCGGAATATATCCTACGGCTCTTTCTACGCTCTCGATATGTGTGATATCATCAAGATTGATGATCCCGCCGATTTCATTTGCATATTTGAATTCTTCTTCCGGTGTATCATTGGAAGAAAACATGATATCTCCCTCTTTGCATCCGATTGCTTTGGACATCATCAGCTCTGTCATGGAAGAACAGTCACAGCCACAGCCATACTCCTGAAGGATCTGGATCAGAAATGGATTTGGAGTTGCCTTCACAGCAAAGAATTCTTTGAAGCCCTTATTCCATGCAAATGCTTCTTTCACTGCCTTTGCATTCTCGCGGATACCTTTTTCATCATAAAGATGGAAAGGTGTAGGAAACTGCGCAGTGATTTCCTGAAGTTTATCCAGGGTGACAAATGGTACTTTTTTCATAATAATCTTTTCTCCTCTTACTTCTTGTGTATATGTGTATATAAATGATCCTGACAATACTCGTAGTTTCCGTTACATTTAGAACAGAAACGGAATTCCAGATTCGGATCATCTTTCTCTGTACGGCCACAGACTGCACATTTGTGCTTCGTCACTTCCCCTGACTTGCTGCCACCCGGGAAGGGAACGGTCTTACTTTCTCCCATTGCTCTCTTAAACTGATTTCTGCGATGGATTTCCTTCGGATTGTATCTGTTAAGATTTCTTGTACCAAGGAAGAAAATGATAAAGTTCAGTAAGGATGCGATGATTGGCAGTGCCATAAACCATGCTCCTCCCATAAAATATCTGACAATATCATATACCACAAGAGCAGCATATACAATCGCCATCCACTTCATCTTGATCGGGATTACAAAGTACAGTAAAACCTTCATATCCGGATATGTCAGCGCATATGCCAGAAAAATAGATAAACTGATATAATACGTTGAAAACTGTGATCCGTTCAGATAAGCATCTAACACTCCACCTGTGATAAAATACAAAATAAACGCAGAAATTACTGTAAAAATCATTCCAGATAAAATATATACAGTAAATCTGAATGATCCCCATGTACGTTCCAGCGATGCACTGATCGGATAATAAAAGAACAATATCGCAATCATAAACCATAAAGCAGATGACGTACTCGGCGGATAAATAATCCATGTAACAAGTCTCCATATCTGACCATGCAGGATTTCAGAGACATTCAAACTCAACATGGAAAGAGCCCCCGGATTAATATACATCAATGCATATCCCAGTACATAACTTACAATAATATAAATCGTAAGATTCTCAATCCCGCGATTTCCAAATTTTCGTTCCAGTTTGTCAATAAATTTCATAAATCTCCTTTTCTCACAAAATGCTATTCGTTCTTTCGTTACAGCGGATATCCACAATCTGCTTTCTCTGCGTAATTCTGCACCGAATAGCTGCCTCTCAGTTCAGACACAAAATCAGAAAAACTTCTTCTTGGAAAGAAATATCGCTGCAATAATACTTGCCACTACAGAAAGGATGATAACGATAAGAAATCCCCATGGTGTCCTGGAAAACGGCATTCCTGCAGCACTCAGGTTCATACCATACGCACTGAAAACAATAGTCGGAATACTCATAACAATGGTAATAACAGCCAGAACCTTCATGACAATGTTCAGGTTATTGGAAATAACTGACGCAAAAGTTCCCATCATACTGCTGAGGATACCACTGTAAATATTAGCCATCTCGATGGCCTGCTTATTCTCAATGATAACATCCTCCAGCAGCTCTGTATCCTCCGGATATTTCTTGATACTCTCCACCTTCAGAAGTTTCTCCAGAACCATCTCATTGGAACGCAGAGATGTGGTAAAGTATACCAGTGATTTCTCCAGTTCCAGAAGTTCCATCAATTCCTGATTTCTTGTAGACAGATGAAGTTTCTCCTCAATCTGCTCGCTCTTCTTATCTATAATACGCAGATATCTCAGATACATGCTGGCATTACGGTACAAAATCTGCAGAATAAATCTGGTTTTCATATAGGTAAAAAAGTTTCTTACCCTGCCTTCCATAAATCTTGTCAGAACCTGTGTGTCTTCCAGACATACAGTAAAGATCATCTTCTGAGTCACGATAATACCAAGAGGAATGGTCACATACCAGTCCTTCTCGTTACGTTCTTCAATCGCAGGTACATCTGCAAGGATAAGGGTATAATTGTCCTCCACTTCTATACGGGAACGCTCTTCCTCATCCAAAGGTGCGCGCAAATCGTCCACCTCTATCCCAAACTGCTCGGAAATTTCAAAAATTTCTGTTGCCGTAGGATTCGTCAGTGCAATCCAACAGCCCTCCTGTGGTTCCTGTATTTCATGGATAGCGCCATCGATTGTCTTAAAAATCCTTACCACGATCCACACTTCCCTTCTTTTTCTCGATTTCCCCTCAATAGATTGTTACTGTTTACTCTGTTCTCAGTAACAATAAATCTGCAACTATTCAGAGTTTCTGCAAGAGATTACTGAACAGTTACGTTTACTCTTTATTTTCACAAAGACTCAAACATCATTATAATTTGAACATGAATTTTTGTCAATTCTAATGCTTTCGGTTTACAAAACTTTTACACTTCGCTATAATAAAGTAGTATTTATTTATAAAAGTCCCGTAAAGTGGGGGCGTACAGATTGTGGGAATGATTTTCCAAACACGCTCTAACTACGGCAACTGAATTCAGGTGAAATATCCCGCAAAGTGGGGCGTGCAGATTGTGGGAATGATTTTCCAGACACGCTCTAATACAATAACAGGAAAGGATACAAATCATATGAGCCAGTCATCATTTGGAAATAAATTTAAGGTAACCACCTGGGGGGAATCCCACGGAAAAGCTCTCGGAGCTGTGATAGACGGATGCCCGGCAGGCCTTCCTCTCTGTGAAGAGGACATTCAGAAATTCCTCGACAGAAGAAAACCCGGACAGAGCAGATACACCACCGCTCGTAAAGAGGGAGATCTGGTAGAAATCCTCTCAGGTGTCTTTGAGGGCAAAACCACTGGAACTCCAATTTCTCTGATGGTAAGAAATACAGATCAGCGCTCCAGAGACTACGGAAATATCGCATACTCCTATCGTCCCGGACATGCAGACTATACTTTTGACCAAAAATACGGATTCCGCGACTACAGAGGCGGCGGACGTTCTTCAGGGCGGGAAACCATCGGAAGAGTTGCAGCAGGTGCCATTGCTTCTAAAATATTAGGAGAACTTGGCATTTCAATCTGCACCTATACCAGATCTATCGGACCTGTTGAAATTGCTTCTTTTAATAAAGAAGAAATCCATCAGAATGCATTTTATATGCCGGACGCACAGGCAGCAGTGAAGGCCGGTAAATATCTGGAAGAATGTATGAAGAATCAGGACAGTGCAGGCGGCGTGATCGAATGTCGTATTACCGGAACACCTGCCGGACTTGGCGAGCCTGTCTTTGACAAGCTCAGTGCTCTTCTTGCCCACGCCCTGATGTCCATCGGTGCAGTCAAGGCTGTTGAAATCGGTGACGGCATTGCAGTGACTTCCTCAAACGGTTCCACTGACAATGATGGATTCACAGTCAAAGACGGTGAAGTCATCAAAACCTCCAACCACGCAGGCGGAATCATGGGAGGAATCAGTGACGGCAGTGAAATCATACTTCGTGCCCATATCAAGCCAACCCCATCCATCAGCCAGCCGCAGCAGACCGTAACCAAAGATAAAGAACCTCTTTCTCTGGAAATCCATGGCCGACATGATCCGGTCATTGTCCCAAGAGCAGTGGTTGTGGTAGAATCTATGGCAGCAATCACACTGGCGGAT
Organism: Blautia wexlerae DSM 19850; assembly: GCF_025148125.1. NCBI lineage: Bacteria > Bacillati > Bacillota > Clostridia > Lachnospirales > Lachnospiraceae > Blautia > Blautia wexlerae. Next base: position 1,601,579 of record NZ_CP102267.1, on the reverse strand, counting down.
GCGCTCTTTGTCAATATGAGTTCCCAGATGGATAAGGTTCGGGATTTTTATCGGAAATAATTCCAATTAATCCACGCAAAAATACCTTCACTTGAATCCTGAGCTGATCTCAGTTTCAAATGAAGGTATTTTATTATCTGCCTATATTGCTGATTCTATGTAACGAATCTGTTATTCTTCCGGAACCGGCCAGATTCTGATACAGTTTGGCTCTGTAATCTTAATCGGCTTACCGTTCATCACAATAATATTCTTCTCATAATCCACTGTAAAAGTAGTCAGTGTATTACTTGCATGATTAGCCAGCACCAGATGCTTATCATCCGGTAAAAGTACCAGATCTTTCGGATATTCACCACTGATCGGAAGTGTAAACTTCCTTGTCAGCATACCAGTCTCCTCATCACGCTCAAACATGGAAACTGTATCCTCACCTGCTGTTGTACAGAAAAGATGCTTGCCATCATTTGCAAGAGAAAGACCGGACGCTGCATTATGTGTATCATGAACATCCTTCTTCGCACTTGTCTCAATCGTCTGGATCAGTTCAAACGCCGGAACCTTACCGCTTCCATCATATTTGTAAGCCCTGATCTCATTACTGAGTTCAAAGAGAATATAAGCAAACTTACCATCATCGCTAAAACGAATGATACGCGGGCCGCTCTCTCTCGGACATCTCAGGATGTCTACCAGTTCCAGCTTATTGCGCAATTTGTTGACACGGTAAATCTTCACCTGATCAATTCCGTTATCTACTGCACAGAGATATTTATTATCCGGAGTCGGACGAACACAGTTCACATGGGGACGGAAGTTACGCTCTGCAACACTTCCGAGTCCTGTATGGAATACGCCATCCATCAGGCTTCCAAGTCTGCCGTCCTTATGAGTATGTACAACAGTCACCTTACCGTCATGATATCCGGCAACATAAAGATACTTACCGTCAACATCTGTAGAAAGGAAACAGCCTCTCATTCCATCAATATTTACACTGTTGATACGTGACAGATCACCATTTTTATCACGTTTAAATACTGCAACACCCTCATCCTCGATAGAATAAAGATACTTACCATTCTTTGAAACAGCCATGTGGGATGCATTACTTACTTCAACACTGCTGCGTTCTGTAAGAGTGCCATTCTCAACATCAACATCATAAACATGGATTCCCTGTCTGGAAGAGCCATGTGTATAAGAACCCACATAAGCTACATATTTCTTTTCACTCATAATGCTTTTTTCCTCCTGCTGTCCTGAAGTTTATTTATCATCGCTCACTCTGTTCCCGTCTGCTGTCAGCGAGCAATAATATTTTCGTCCCGATATTGCCGGACGATGTCATACGATAAGGTGATTATAGCACATTTTCCTAATCAGAACAAGATTACGGAACTCAGTTTTATGTATTTTTTCCAGTTCATGGGTTACTGTCGTTACTGTTCACATACAAGCCAAAATTCTATTGCCGCAGGCAATCTGGAATGAATTTGGGCTAAGTTCTATACCGGATAAGCGCTCTGCTGTTTATTTGGTAAAATAATTTCTGACAGCCTCCAGTGTCTGGTCTATGATCTCATCTGTATGGGCAACAGATAAAAACATTGCCTCAAACTGTGACGGAGCCATATGGATTCCCTGCGCAAGCATTCCCTTGAAATATTCAGAGAAAGCTTTTGTATCTGAAGATTTGGCTGATGTATAATCCACAACCTCCTGCTCTGTAAAGAACAGGCTTCCCAGGGAAGATACGTAATTGATATGGTAAGGCAGATTTTTCTCTGCCAGGATTTTCTCCATACCGCCATAGAGACGTTTTCCTTTTTCCTCCAGATCTTTATAGATTCCCTGGTGTTCATAGAGATATTTTAACTGTGTCAGTCCTGCTGCCATTGCAATAGGATTTCCGCTTAAGGTACCGGCCTGGTAAACCTTTCCCACAGGGGAAACCAGTTCCATAATCTCTCTGCGTCCGCCGTATGCGCCTACCGGCATACCTGCACCGATGATCTTACCATAGGTAACCAGATCAGGGGTCACGCCAAAATATTCTGCAGCACCGCCAAAAGCCAGACGGAAACCAGTGATAACCTCGTCAAAGATCAGAAGGGCGCCGTACTCATCGCAGAGCTTTCTCAGACCTTCCAGGAACCCCTTTTTCGGGGGAACCACACCCATATTTGCGCCTACAGCTTCCACGATAACAGCAGCAGTCTGTCCGTCAGCCTGCTCCATCAGTGCACGTACACTGTCCAGATCATTATAAACAGCAGTCATGGTATCCTCTGTGCATCCCTTAGGAACACCGGCACTGTCCGGAACACCGCTTGTCATCACACCGGAGCCTGCACTTACCAGCATGGCATCACTGTGTCCATGATAGCATCCTGCAAATTTAATGACCTTATTCTTTCCTGTAAATCCTCTGGCAACACGGACTGCACTCATAACAGCCTCTGTACCGGAATTTACCATACGCACCATATCCACATGTGGAATATGGTCACAGATGAACTCAGCCATCTCCACTTCGATTGCAGTTGCGCATCCGAAGCTGAGGCCCTTTTCACACGCCTTCAGCACACTTTCTTTTACTTCCGGAAAATTATGGCCCAGGATCATCGGTCCCCAGGAATCGATATAATCCACATATTCTTTTCCATCAACATCATAAATATGGCATCCGTCTGCACGGTCGATAAATCTCGGTGCAATACCGATAGCACCGTAGGCACGTACAGGACTGTTTACTCCTCCCGGAATTACCTTTACCGCTCTGTCAAATAATTCTTCTGATAAACCCATCAGCCGATTCTCCCTTCATCCATGCATTTTGCAAGTTCTTTTGCATAATAAGTAAGATAGATCTGGGCACCTGCACGGTATGCACTGACTGCCATCTCACACATAATACGTTCTTCATCGATCCATCCCATCTTTGCAGCTGCTTTCACCATTGCATATTCACCGCTTACACTGTATGTTGCAACCGGCACATTTACAGCCTTTGATACCTCAGAGACCATATCCAGATAAGACATGGCAGGTTTTACCATAATGATATCTGCGCCCTCTTCCACATCCGTAAGAGCTTCCTTCATTCCTTCTCTTCTGTTATGGAAATCCATCTGGTAGCTCTTTCTGTCACCAAAAGACGGTGCAGAACCTGCTGCATCACGGAATGGTCCGTAGAAAGCAGATGCATATTTTACTGCATAGGACATGATCGGTGCTCCATAATGTCCGTTCGCATCAAGAGCCTCACGGATAGCACGTACACGTCCGTCCATCATATCAGAGGGAGCTACCATATCTGCGCCTGCCTCTACATGGGAAACAGCTGTCTTAGCCAGTAATTCCAGTGTTGCATCATTATTTACATCATGACCGCAGAGCACTCCGCAGTGTCCGTGTGAAGTGTACTCACACATACATACATCTGTGATATAGTACATGTCCGGGAACTGTTTCTTTGCTTCTCTCAGGGCCTTCTGTACGATTCCGTTGGGGTCGTACGCACCGCTTCCCACCTCATCCTTATGATCCGGGATACCGAACAGCATAATGCTGTTTACTCCTGCATTCTGCAGACGTTCCAGTTCAAAAGGAAGACGGTCTACACTGTAGCGGAACTGTCCTTCCATAGAAGGGATCTCTTCTTCGATTCCTGTTCCCTCTTTTACAAATAAGGGATAGATAAGGGAAGACTTGTCCATTCTTGTCTCTCTTACCATTTTTCTTAAATTTTCACTGCCTCTTAATCTTCTTGGTCTCTGAATTAAGTCCATGTCTTTTTGCTCCTTTTATCAACAATTCTCATAACTGTTCCATTTTTTGCAGAATAGTTATCAGTTTTCCTGTTTCATCTCTTCCACAAGCTCTATGAGACTTTCGATGGTAGCCTTCTTTGCCATGCGGGTCTGCATACCATAAGCATCTGCTGCAGCTTTGGTCTGTTTTCCGATACAGGCAGCTTTTACCTTCGTATAGTCCAGTCCCTTTGTGCCTTCCACAAAGCCCTTTACAGTGGATGCACTGGTAAATACTACACAGTCCACACTTCCTGTCTCCAGTTCTTTCTTCTCATCGATCAGTCTGCTCTTCTCATAACGAGTAGTGTAGGTTGCAATATCATCCACCTGTGCCCCTGTCTGCTCCAGCAATTCTGTCAGCTTTTTATTTCCGGCTTCGGCTCTTGGGATCAGGATTTTTTCATTTCCCTGAAGTTCTTTTGCAAGCTCTGCTCCAAGAGTATCTCCGTCATACACATCTGGCACAAAATCAGCCAGCAGGTGATGCTCTTTCAGCTTTTTCTTCGTTCCTTCACCGATCACTGCGATCTTCGCCTGTCCCAGGCTGCGCACATCCATCTCTTTTCTGTCCATCTCGTCAAAAAAGATCTCCACACCTGCAGGGCTTGTAAAAATGATCCACTGATAAGTATCCAGTTTCTCAAATGCCTCATACAGTCTGCCATTATCCTCAACAGGTACTGTACAGATAGACGGCAGCTCCAGAACCTCGGCACCTTTCTGACGGAGAAGATCTGCTGTCTTTGAAATATGCTGTCTTGGTCTTGTGACCAGAACCTTCCAGCCTGCCAGAGGAAGCTTCTCATACCAGGCAAATTTGTCAGCCAAAGAACATACCTTTCCCACAACAATAATGGCAGGTGTCTCTATCCCCTGTCTGTCCACCTCTTCCTTGAGGGTACCTACAGTAGCAACCACCCGCTTCTGTCCTGCTGTTGTTCCTTTCTGAAGAACTGCTGCCGGCATATCCGGATCCATTCCACCTGCAAGAAGCCCTTTGCAGATATCCTCCAGTGCTGCAATTCCCATTAGAAACACCAGTGTTCCCTTTGTCCGGGTCAGTGCTTTAAAATCTATATCATACTCCTGCCCTGCGCGTTTATGTCCTGTAATAATATGTAAGGACGAACAGAAATCCCTGTGTGTCACAGGAATCCCATTATAAGCAGGAACAGAAATGGGAGATGTCACTCCGGGTATAATCTCATAAGGGATTCCATTCTCAGAAAGAAGTTCCAGTTCCTCCCCGCCTCTTCCAAAGAGAAAGGGATCTCCACCTTTAAGTCTTACTACTTTATTTCCTTTTTCAGCTTCTTCCAGAAGAACCTTATTAATATCCTCCTGCACCATTGTATGGTGATTTGCTCTTTTACCTACATTAATCAGTCTGGCATGCTCCGGGATCTTTGCCAGAACCCCTTCGCCTACCAGACTGTCATATACTACCACATCTGCCTGCTGCAGAACCGCTGCGCCCTTTAATGTAAAAAGCCCGATATCACCCGGTCCCGCACCAACCAGCCAAACCTTGCCAGCTGCCATGTTTCTTCTCCTTTTTGCGTCACAAGAATTTTCTTTTTATAAATTTTTTTATCTTCCCTCACAGTCAGATTTCAATTGCTTTGCAAGTGCAATTCCCAGCTTCTCTCCATCCTCTGCTGCACCTCTGATCTGACCTGTAAGCCACTTTCCTGTAGCTTCACTGTAATATAAACCGCGGATAAAGATCTCATCTCCGTCCACCTCTGCAAATGCAGCTACAGGCGAAGAACATCCTCCGTCCAGATATTTTACATATGCGCGCTCTGCAGCTCCTGCAAGCCAGGCATCCCTGTCACAGTATCCGTCCAGATACCCATAATCCTCACCTTTGCGTCCCTGCACAGCCAGAATCCCCTGACCTGCTGAAGGAATCATCTCATCCGGTGTAAAATATCTGCTGATCCTGCTTTCCAGTCCCAGTCGTTTCAGGCCTGCCGCTGCCAGGATCAGCCCGGAATACTCTCCTTCATCCAGCTTGCGAAGCCTTGTCTGCAGATTTCCACGGATACTCTTTACCTCCATCTCAGGATACAGCTTCTCTAACTGAAGAGTTCTCCTTAAGCTGGAACATCCCAGAGGTTTATCCGGATCCAGCTCCGCCACTCCCTCAGGAAGCACCAGTACATCTCTTGGATCCTCACGCTTTGAAAAGGCCAGAAGCGGAAGCTCTTTTGGAACCTCCATAGGCATATCCTTAAGACTGTGTACAGACAGATTGCTTTTACCATCCAGCAATGCCCTGTCCAGTTCTTTTACAAACAGTCCTTTTCCGCCCACCTTATCCAGGGTACGATCCAGAATAATATCTCCTGTCGTTTTCATAGTCAGGATATTTACTGTTATTTCAGAGCCGGCATTTTCTTCACGGTTTTTCTGTTCTATGTAGCTTTTTACCATCTCACTCTGGAGAACTGCCAGCTTACTCTCTCTACTTCCAATGATCACCTCAGTCATCATTTTCCTCCTCATTATCATCTTCCTGCGCAACTCTCTCCAGGGCATTCTGAATCTCTTCTCTTATCCTGCGCGCTTTTTTGTGGTCCAGACCACTGGCTGTGATTCCCACCACCAGTCCCTCTTCCATATAAATTCCCGGGAAATAAAAATCGCACTGCTCCCTGTCACTGGCTACATTAACATAAACGCCTTCCTGCCTGCAGATCCTGTGGATCTCATCATTTAACTTTCTGTCATTGGTAGCTGCGATCACCATATATGCCATCGCAAAGTCTGTACGCTTCACCGGACGTGTGATCAGCTCTACATAGCCGGCTTTGCCAAGCTCCATCATCTCCATGGTGACCTTCGGAGCAATGACTCTGATATTTCTGGTGAATGATAAAAGGGTTTTCACTCGACGGGTTGCAATGTTTCCGCCGCCTACAACCACGATATTCTTATCTGATAAGTCTATAAACATTGGAAAATACGGCTTATTCTTCATATATTTTCTCCAGTCCTGCCACACACTCAAGGAAAATCTCCTGATTCAGACTGTCACGCAGACCAAAGATCAGTTTATTTACTACTTTTCCTGCTGCCGTATCCACTGCATGGACCAGATTCTGCCTGTCATCCTCTTCCATAGGTGTTTTCTTTAATATCTTTGCAATCCTTAAATTCAGGTCATTGACTGCCTCATCTTTAATATCCTGAATTCTTGGGATCAGGTCTCTTCCATCCAGCCATTGGAAAAATTCATCCATCTGCTCTCTTACGATCGCGCCTGCTGCCTCCAGATTTTCCTGAAGTTCTGCAGGAACTTCCTCTATACGGAAGCTGTCCATGTCATAAAGTGTGACCCCCTGGAGCTTTCCAACAGATGGCTCTATATCTCTGGGAACTGCCAGATCGATCAGAATCAGGTCATCCTTTGTCCTGATTCCCTGGAATAATTCTTCTCTCAATGTGAAATTCGGGCTTGCAGTTGCACTCACTACAAGGTCACACTGCGGCACATACTCCATTCTGTCACCGTAATTAATGCGCTTACAGCCCAGCGGAATATTCACAACTCCGCTTCTGTACTGACGGATGGTCACTGTCACATCTGCACCTGCCTCCTGCAAAGCCTGAGCAGCCACCTTACCCATCTCACCGTTACCGATGACCATACAGGTCTTATCCCTGAGAGAATACCCTTTCTCTGCCAGAAATCCGATGGCCTGATGGATCACTGACGGATTTCCATGGGAAAAAGGAACCTCTGTCTTAATCCTCTTTCCTGCTGTGGCAGCCATTCTGAACAGAACCTCCAAAACACCATCTGCCGCAAAATTCTCTCTTGCCAGATTCAGGGCATCCTTCACCTGTGTAAGGATCTGATCCTCCCCTATGATCTGTGATTTCAGACCACTGGTAAGATAAAAAAGATGCTCAACTGCCTCCTGATCCTTACGCTCTACAAAATATTGTCTGTAAGAATCCTCAGTAATTCCCTTTATCCTGCAGAGGCAGTCATAAAGACAGACATCCACCTCATCATCCACACTTGCCCAGACCTCCAGGCGGTTACAGGTGGACAGGATCACGCATCCATATATTCCATTTTGATTCTTTATTTTTTCCATTGCTTCACCGGCATTTTTCTTTGTAAATGCAAATTTCGCACGAATATCCACCGGTGCCATATTATGGTCAATTCCAATCATGGAAATACTCATAACTTCTAACTCTCCTTTGTATTTCACCATTCCTCATTCATTTCATATCAAATCAAATATCCCACTGGCAACAGGGTATTTGATTTGATATGAAATCGGGACAGCTAAAAAGCACTGTCAGAAATATCATAATCATTTCCTGTTAAGATGTCAATTGCAAATACGGAAAAAGCTCAGCATTAGAGTAAAGGATGTTACTGTTCACATACCACTATCCCGAGACATACAAGCCAAAATTCCATTGCCACAGGCAATCTGGAATGAATTTTGGCTAAGTTACTGTGAGCGGAGTGAACAGTAACTAAAGGATAACGTGACAAGACCTCATTACCGTTCGTTCTGCATCCGGTAATGAGGTCTGAATATTCTGTATTCACTGTTTGTCTATTCTCATCAGCACCTTACATTTCTTTCTGTAACAGGCGATTCCATATTTTATGATTGTATGAATCCCTTCCTGCTCTAACGCCTCAGTATATCTGATATCTATAATCTGCTGAAGTGCTTTTTCGCACTCTCCCTGAAGATTTCCGTCATCTGCATATTTTACTTCGATCACAATTCCCACATCTTCATCTTCTATACGGATCAGAATATCCCCGAATCCGTCTCCTGATTCCCGATTTGACATTACTGACCAGTTCTCTTTGAATCCCAGAATACCAAGCAGCAATCCATGATAGAAATTTTCTTTCGTTGGTTTCCGGGCAAAGGTATCTCTTATGCTGATCGTTTTTTTCATATATTCTGTAAAAATCAACTCTACTTTTTCCGGATTTTGGTTCAGCAGTGCATCACACAAATCGCTGACTGTTTTTCCATCGTCCTTTACATTTTCTTTGAACATTTTCAAAATATGGTTGGTGATAATATTTCGGATCTCTCTGTTGGGAATAACCAGATTATATCTGTTACCACTGGGTTCCCCTCTCTGTGTCAGATATCCGGTCATAAAAAGTGTGCTCCACAGATTGTCTATGGAAGAATATAATTCCTTATAGGTAAGCTCAAAATTAATTTCTTTCTGGACAATCCCTCCATTTACCAGCTGTTCCAGCTCCATTCTGGTCAGCTTCTGTGGTTTTCCCACACTGTCAATGAAATGACTGATCACACTGTTTCCACTTGTATTCGCCCAGTAATTCTTCGGTTCCAGCCCGGGATCTGCCAGATGATCGCTGCAGAAATTGATCACATCCCATGGACAATAAACATCCACATTTCCAAACCGGTAGCCGTCATACCACTCTTTCACTGTCTCATAATATTTTTCCTGTCCATAATACCGGAGGAGTTCCCTTACTTCCGCATCTGTAAATCCAAATGTTTCATCAAAGCTCTTATCTGTAATGGAATAAACCTTAAAGTTGTTAAGACCTGTAAAAATGCTTTCTTTTGCAATCCGCAGGCATCCTGTCAGCACTGCGAATTTCAGACTGTTGTTGGTTTTTAATGCGTTCTCAAATAAATTACGGATCAGCAATACCATTTCATCATAATAGCCATTTTCATTTGCCTTTGCCAGAGGTACGTCATACTCATCGATCAGAACAATTACTTTGCTGCCATAGTGCTTTTCCAGCAATTCTGTCAGCTCACGGATACTGTACACCAGAGAATCGTTTGTCATTTCTTTTTTCTTTAACTGTGTCAGCAATTCGTGATCTGTCTCATCAAGCTCTGTGCTGTCTGAAAGTACGGATAGCCTGCGGGCTTCTTCATTGATTGTTTTTATGAGAAATCTGCGGGCTTCCTCATATGTGGCACCATTGATTCCCTTCAGACTGACAGAAACCACCGGAAATTTCCCCTGATATTCCTCACATAATTCCTGATTATCTGAAATCCTCAGCCCATCAAACAAAGTCTTATCTTTTCCAATCTCAAAAAAACTCTGGAGCATACTCATATTCAGGGATTTTCCGAAACGTCTCGGACGGGTAAACAGGTTTACTTCACCCCATCTTGTAAGCAACTGTTCAATCAGTCGTGTCTTATCTATATAATAGAAATCTTCCTGCCGCAATTTTTCAAAATTCTCAATTCCAATTGGAAGTTTTTTTAATCCTGCCATCTTATATCCCCTTCCATTTATAAAGCATACCTTATTATTGTTATCCGTCTTATTACTTTTCATAATAGCATGAATCCTACTGTAATTCCAGAAAATAATGCAACCTGTTACTATCGCAAGTGACAGTGGCAAGCGAAGTAAAATATGTAATAATATGATTGAGATACTTGCAGAAAATATTAACAGAAATGGAGGGTGATGAAAATTATGAAGATATTGAAGAAAGCAGGAGGGATTCTCCTTGTAATAATCGGAATATTCTTTTTTGTATCTGCTTTAAAGATGATCTTTGTGGATAACCCCAAAACAAAAGCAGCTCTGAAAGACGCAGTTTACGTTGATGCAGCAGATACGATCGACCCGGAAAACGATGGAAAGACAGTCATTGTATGCGGCACATTTGAGCTGACTGAACCGGCACATGATGATGAGCTTGGACTGGACTTTGACAGCATCCGCATTTCAAGTTCAAAACAGACAATGAAATTAACAAAATCTTCTTCCAAAAAGAAGGAGGCAATGACTGACGACGAAAAGAAATATGGCGTTCTGGAATGGAATTCATCTTTCAGCAGCATGCCGGTATCAGGCCAGGGGAAAATTGGAAATTATGCACTTTCGCAGGATTTTATTGATGATATTATGCTGACCAAAACCTGGGAAGATTACGACAAGGCAGCATTATCATCTGCCGGTTATACATATGTACCGGATAACACCTATACACAGAAGCATTTTATAGAACCATCGAACCAGACGACACGTTCACATAAAGAATATGATGTTCGTTATTATTATTCTGCTGCTGATTTCGAAACAGGGCAAACCGTAACTGCTATCGGCATACAGGACGGACAGACTCTCAAATCCGCACCCGGAATCACAGAGAATCTGATGAAAAATAAACTTGACCGCGATGAAGTGATCAAACAGGGCGGCACCCCAGGTGTAGGAGCCCAGATCTTTTCAGTTGTTTCCTCATTGCTGTTAATATTGGGAGGGTTCCTTCTTATTATATTATGAGAAATAAATCTATAGCAATCCTCTTAAATGCATTATTTACGAGGATTGCTATAAAAAGAGGATATTACTTTTCAATTCTAAGCATGCGATATCCAATGCCAATATGTGTCTGGATGTATTGCACTCCATTTTTCTCAGGCTCCAGTTTTTTTCGCAATGTTGCCATAAAAACTCTAAGAGAAGCAACGTCATTATCCGAACATCGTCCCCAAATCTGCTGGGTAATATAGGTATGTGTCAATACCTTTCCCACATTGCGGGACAAAAGGCAGAGCAGCTTATATTCTATAGGTGTCAGATGCAATTCCTCTCCCTTCAGATATGTACAGCCTGCCGTATAGTCTATCTTTAATCCACCATTCTCAAAAACAGAGCTTTCTATCTGCTCTCCGCTCTGCATAACCGCAAGTCTCCTCTGGGTGACACGGATACGCGCAAGTAATTCCTCAACAGAGAACGGTTTCGTAATATAATCATCCGCTCCTGCATCCAGCGCCTCTATTTTATCTGTGTCCTCACTTCTGGCGCTGATCACAATAATCGGCATATTCGACCAGGTACGGATTTTTTTTATCACTTCTACCCCTTCCATATCAGGAAGCCCCAGATCCAGAAGAACAATATCCGGATTGTGGGACGAAGCTTCCAGAATGGCTGAAAATCCGTTTTCTGCAGCCAGATATTTATAGTCATGTGTTTTTAATGTAGTAACGATCAGATTGCGTATGGGTCTGTCATCCTCAACCACCAGAATTAATGTTTTATTCATTTAATGTCACCTCGCTTAAGGGTAAAGTAAAAGTAAAATTGCATCCATGAGGATCATGATCTGTCAAAACCAGGGTTCCTTCATGTGCTTCTATAATAGAGTGGCAAAGTGCCAGTCCAAGTCCCAGACTTCGGTGACTATCCGCAACTGTTGTTTTCCCTGTATAAAACATCTCAAAAATATGTGTTTTCATTTCTTCCGGAATTCCCGGGCCATTATCTTCCACACTTATCTGCGCTTTTCCATCTGTTTTCGTTCCCCGAATGCAGATCACAGAACCCGGTGGTGTATATTTTATTGCATTGTCAACTAAATTTACCAGAACCTGCATAATAAGGCGTACATCCATACGTGCAAGAACAAGTTCTTCGCAGTCTGTCACAATTTTATAATCATCATGTTTCCGGCTGATATGCCTCAGGGATTCTGCAATCACCTCATCCAGAAGCTGGTCTGTAAATTTAAATTTCAGTCTTCCGTCATTCAGTCTGGTAATGGAAAGCAGATTCTCCACAACTCCGATCAGCCATTCAGAATCATCATAGATATCGCTATAAATCTGATGTTTTGTAGCTTCGTCCAGACGGTCGCTATTGCCAAGCAGCATATCTGCATTACCGGAAATGGAGCAAAGCGGCGTACGAAGATCATGCGAAATCGCCCGAAGAAGATCTGCCCGCAACTGTTCATTTTTGGCCATAACTGCATTTTTTTCTTTTTCTAATGCATTTTTCGCATTTTCCATTGCAAGCGCACATTCATTTATTACAGACAACAGGATACTGTATTCAAAAGTATCCAGTGTTTCTTTTTGCAATGGTATCCCGATCACACCGTAAACATTATCCCCGCTCCGGATTGCCAGATATAAACATTTAGCCTGAGGAAAATGGTGTGTGGACGCACCGGCATGCTGTCTGTTTTCACAGACCCATCTGGCTATCTGCTGCTCTTCTGGTATCAAAAAATCTTCTGTGTCCTCTTTTTCCCCGGAAAAAAGCTTTCCCTCTGATAAAGTTCCGTTTTCTACTACATATGCTGTAATATTGCGGTTTAATAAACGGAGAAGCTGTGTACAGGTGACATCAAGAATCTCTGTTTTCCCTTTTGCATTTTGCAGCAGACGGTCTGTATCGAACAGAATCTGTGTACGAAAAGCAAGCTGTGTAGACAGCTTTGCATGTGTTTTCAGCTTTGCTGCAAGTGCTCCCGTAAGTACGGATGAAATAAGCATTATGAAAAATGTCACCGGATAACCCACCGCATAGGTTTTAAAAGACATCCTTGGTTCTGTCAGAAAAAAACAAAATAAAAATACACTTAAGAAAGAGCCTGCCACACTGCAAAGATAGCCATCTGTCACAATCGAAGTAATCAAAACCCCCAGAATATATATGGTTACAATATTCGTATCCGTAAAATTCAGTTTCTGAAACAACAGACCAATTAAGGTGCATACCACAAATATAAATACCGTCAGAAAATAATCCTTTGCAGACGGTTTTTCCATAGACCATGTAAATGACCGTTTCTGATGATTCACATTTTTTAAACTCATCCTGTCCCCCACCTTTTTTACTGTTTTGAAAATTATATCATGGGGCTGTGTTGTGGTCAAAAGTCTTTTTTACTATATGCGGAAGCACTTCTGAAGAGCTCTGTATTCTCCCAGCACCAGCAATTTACTATTCTCTTCCAAATACGTATCCGGAGAAATTGCAATATTAAATTCTCCTTCATTTTTTACTGCCAGAATATTAATATTGTAACGCTTTCTGATATCCAGTCCGCCTACAGTTTTTCCAGTCCATTCCTCTGGCACTTCTACCTCAAAAATCGCATGGGAAGCATCCACCTCCATATAATCAAGGATATGATCATCTGTGTAACGGATAGATGCCCATTTTGCAACCTGCTTTTCCGGATAAACCACCTTATCTGCACCATTGCGTAAAAGAAATTTTTCATGGACATCACGTTCAGCTCTGGATATTACCAGTTTTGCTCCCAGTTCTTTCAGAAGGGAAGTTGTCTCAAGAGAATTCTGAAAGCTTCCTCCAATAGTCACAAAACAGATATCGTAGTTTCCAATTCCAAGGGATTGTAAAAATTCAGCATTGGTACTGTCCCCGATCTGGGCGTTAGTCACAAACGGAAGCACTTTGTCCACCCTTTCTTCCTTCCAGTCAACTGCCATAATTTCATGCCCAAGCTGATTCAGCTGCATGGCAATATGTCTTCCAAATCTTCCAAGTCCAATAATTAATACATTCTTCATAATATTACTTTTCTCCTTCTCATCCAACTGTAATTTTCTCCAGAGGAAGCTTTGCATTTCCCTTGTTTCTTCCTGATAATACTGCATAAATCAGGGTCAGGCCGCCTACACGTCCCAGATACATCAATATGATCAGCACAACTTGTGAAAAAACATGAAGTCCCGGTGTGACTCCCAAGGTCAGACCTACCGTGCCCACAGCTGAAGCTGCTTCATACAGACAATCCAAAAGGGGAAGACCTTCGTATACGCTGATTGCAACACCTCCACAAAAGAATAATGTAAAATAGAGCATAGCTATTGTGGCTGCATTTTTTATCACATGATACTCCAGTCTCCGTCCAAAAGCCCCTGCATTTTCCTGACTGCGAAACGTTGCAATTGCATTTAAAATCAGTACCGTAAAAGTAGTTGTTTTCATTCCTCCTGCTGTAGAACCCGGCGAACCACCGATCAACATTAACAGTATCATAACCGCTTTTGATGCCTCGCTCATCTCTGAAATGTCTATGGTATTAAAGCCGGCAGTTCTTGTAGTTACCGATTGAAACATGGCAGCTAACAGGCGTTCTCCTGCAGGCAGGTTTTTCAGATCACAGGCAAAGAAAAAAACTGCCGGAAAAATAATCAGGCATACAGTAGTCATAAGAATAATCTTGCTTTGCATGCGGTAACGTTTAAAATTCATTTTATTCCTATAAATATCATCCCAGGTAAGAAAACCAATTCCCCCTGTGATGATCAGCAGCATAATTACCACATTTATAAGGATATTTCCGGAATAGCCCGTCAGAGACGGAAAAGCATTATCTGCTGTTCCCAGAATGTCAAATCCTGCATTACAAAAAGCAGAAACAGAATGAAAGGCTGCCATCCAGATTCCCTTTAAGCCATAATCCGATACAAAAACCGGCAACAATAACATAGCTCCTGCTGCTTCAATCAAAAAAGTCCCCTTTAAAATGAACCTTGTCAATCTGACGATTCCTCCAACTTTAGGTGCTGAAATTGCATCCTGCATTGTACTTCTTTGCATGAGAGATATTTTTTTCCCTGAAAGAAGCGAAACCGCTGCCGCTACGGTTACTACTCCAAATCCACCTATTTGTATAAGCGCAAGAATAACCGTCTGTCCGAACACAGACCAGTAACTTCCGCTGTCCTTTACTACAAGCCCTGTAACGCATACTGCCGAAGTGGCTGTAAAAAGCGCCTCATGAAATGGCGTCGGCATTTTCTCCAAAGATGAAACCGGAAGCATCAGCAAAATACTTCCCAAAAGAATCACACCTGCAAATCCCAGAATAATCAGCTGAAAAGACGTCAGATGTTTTTTCTTACACATTTTTTCCGGCATAAATAATCATAACTCCTTACTAATGATTCTATAGCAATATCTTCATAATGCGTTTTATTATATACAATTGCTTTCAAAGATAGTATAAAAGTCTATGATTCCGTATTAAGATTGTATAAAGACAGTCAACACTTTTACACAAGACGTATCAGCATATGGCATAATCTTATTGATGTAGAACTGTCTGTTTATCATAGAAATCACCTTCATGGTTCCATGATACCCGCAATCGCATCAAAAAATAACAGGTATTGTGATTTATAACCGCAATACCTGTTATTTTGCTACTTGTCTGATTCGATTAAACACACACTAATTCATCTGACATTTCTCTCTGAGAGTGTCATAAATTTTCTTTGTTTCTGATTCATCTGCGCCATTTACCACCAATATTTTTCCGCCTATATCCATAACTACATATGAGTGGCAGGATGCATGGGTGTAGCGGATATAATCTCCATAAATATCATTTCTGAAATTTCCCATACCATACTTCAGGTTTCCCATACCATTTGTTCTGCGATCATTCCCATTTTGAAATAAATTTTCTTTGTATGAGATACTGTCAATCTGCTCATAATCCACTGTATAATCACTCCATCCCTGTACCTCAACAGTAAAATCATTATCATGGAAACTGATATCAATACCACCCCAGAACAAAGTCCATATAGTAAATATTACGACAAAAACTGATACGATTACATATATCACGATTGTCTTCTTGTTATACTGGATTTTTAATTTTTCTCCGGCTTCCATTTTTTTCTTATAAAAAAGATAAGAATAAAGAATGCTGACAATTGCAGCAGCCATAATGCTCACAATATACAAAACCAAAGCAGCAATGCTTTCTCCAAAAAGGCCGCAAAGCATACATAAGACACCTGATGCCACCCATAATTTTCCACTGAATCTATGAGTTGCACTCCAGTTTTCTTCATCCTGCAATGTCCATACAACCCTGATTCCTATGGTGTTATTCTGTTTCACCTTTGGCAAATAATTTCCTATGATCATAAACAGTAATCCTGTTCCAAAGTAAATTACTGCCATAAACAGATTCTCACTATCCGCATCCATACTGATCAGTCTTGCCATACCATTATAGATTAACGCGGTAACAGGTATCATCCATATGACCATCCCTATAACCTTGCTGCTCTGCTGTCTGTTCCTGTTGTCATAAAAGATGATTGTCACCAGTATACAATCTGTCACTACAAAAAACACGTTTATCCATATGCTCTGCGCCATCGTAAAACCCACCAAAATTCCTGCAAGCATTACCAGTACAGAACAGATCAATGTACCTTTATATTTTTTAATCATTTCCTTCATAATCCGATACCCCCTTTAAGTCTGTGATCCACAACATAACATCCTCCAATACAGAAGTATTTAGTTCGTAATAAATAAATTTTCCTTCCCTTTTGCTCCTGATCAGATCAGCATCCTTTAATATTGCCAGATGTCTGGATATAGACGCCCCAGTCACTGAAAAATGTTCACATATCTCTCCTGCTGAAAGCCGTCCGCCCTTTAACAAATTTAGAATCTCACGTCGTATTGGATCTGCCAGTGCTTTCAATGTATCCTGTAATCCCAATAGTTCATCACAGCCTTTCATTTAACATTTAACCTAATTGTTAAATATAACATAGTATAAAGAATATCATATGTCAAGTGCACTCTCTTATTGCTTATTACTTATTACTTATTACTTTTTGCAATTTTCGAAGAAGGGGACTTCATCCTGCCCGGAAGGCTTTTTATGTTATAGGAACATTACGGAATAATTTCCTATAACATAAAAAATAAGCAGCCACGCACGGTAAGGTGCATGACTGCTGTAGTTTTCAGACAAATTTAAAAGCAAAAGCAGAAATTTTCTATTCTGTATCACGGTGAATATTTTCTTACTCTTAACGGAATCCCATTCTGAGCAGCCAGGATTTTACTCTGCTCTACTTTTTCCTCGCCAATCACATCTACAACTGTGAAGCGTACATCATCAAGATACTGCTTGCAGTCTCTTGCAAATTTCAGCATGGCGTCAAAGGACTTCTCGCCGTATGCTGGACGGACTACTTCATTGTAGGAAGCTGCATCCGGCATATTCAGGCTGATGGATATACTGTCTACAGCCTGACAGATTTCTTCTGCAGTAGAACGTTTGTGAATCAGATCAGATAAGCCGTTGGTATTCAGCCTGATCCGGAATGGGTATCTTTCCCTGATATATTTGCTTACTGCTATAAGGTTCTCAAGAGCCATGGTCGGTTCTCCGTATCCGCAGAAAACCACTTCATTACAGTCTGAAAAATCAAACTCATCAATGGCTTTGTAAATCTCTTCCAATGCAGGTTCATGTTCAAACCAGAGATTGGATGCCTCACCGATGGCATCCTCTGTATTTCGGATGCAGAAAGTGCATCTGCATGGACATTTATTGGTGATGTTAAAATATACCTGGTTTTTATATCTGTATATGATATCTGTTGTCATTTTATATTTTCCTCATTTTAAACTCAGTTATTTTATTTTTCGTATTATTTCGCAATATTCGTCTTAAATCCGATTTTATCAAGTGCAGTACCAATGATCACAAACATAATGGCACTTCCACCTGACTGTACAATACTTCCGCTGACAGAGGTAAAGAAGGATGCTGTAAATCCAAACATAATTCCTTCTGCAATATAGTATCCTGTTGCTGAGATGGCGAATGCAAGGAATAATGCAACTACATTTTTCTTTGTGACCAGCTTTGTTCCTTTAGAAGAAAACGGAAGACAGATCAGCATTTTGATAATTATGGTTGCAGGCGCCCATACAGGTGCTGTCAGAAGATCTGCCAGGCCACCTCCGATCGCTCCTGCCGCACATGCGTAAGGTAGTGGCAGAAATGCTGCTGCCAGATAGATCATCGTGTCGCCCAGATGTACATATCCTCCGTTCACCCCTACCGGAATGTGGAAAATATAAGCTGTCATTAAAGTAGTCAATGCTGCCATTACCGCTGTGGCTGTGATCCTTTTCACTGTATCGGCCGTTTTGATGTTTTCTTTTGCTGTTAATTCAGACATAATATGGTCCCTCCTGTTATATATTTTACTTAACTATCCGGCATTTGGTATCTATGATTTCCTGTTTTATATCTGTGTCAGTATCCCCAGATATTTTTCAAAGCAGACTCCGTCATTTCTGTCAGTTCCTTCTTCCACTGCATCGTGAATAGCTCCTCCCAGAAATTCAACAGCCTTCTCCACACATGCTTTCATGGGAATCCCTCTCACCATTCCCGCACTCAGTACAGATGCCAGAAGATCTCCTGTTCCGGAATAACTGCCGCCCTCTTTTACAGAAAAACACCAGTCTGCTTTTTCTTTCTCCAGAACCAGATTTCCCATTCGTGCTCTGCCGTCACTGCCGGACACCTCTACTCCTGTGATCACAATTGCTTCCAGCCCAAAACGCTGAGTCAGTTCTCTGCCGGATGTTTCTATTTCCTTAAGCAACTGTGTTTCTTCCATATCAGAAAGTGCTTTCATTCTTTCTTTCATCCCCTCTTCTCCATACAGAAGAAGAAGTGCCTCTGTCAGGTTCGGCGTAATCACTGTAGCTTCTCTGACCAGAGTCCGCATTTTTTCACAGAGAGTCTCTGAATAGGTTTTGTATGTTTCCCCTCTGTCTCCCATAACCGGATCAACCAGGATATGTGTTCCCTCTGTGCAGAACATATCTACAAATTTCAGAATCAGATCCACCTGTCTGGCGTCTCCCAGAAATCCTGTATAAACACCATCCGGTGTAAATCCCGTTTTTTTCCACTCATCCATGATCAGCTCCATCCGGTCTGTATAATCATCCCAGAAATAAGATCCATATCCTGTCTGATTACTCAATATTGCGGTGGGCAGCGGACAAGCCTGGACTCCCATGGCGGAAATTACAGGAATCGCTGCTGTAAGAGAGCATTTCCCCAGACCGGACAGATCATGAATTACTGCAATTTTTTTCAATTTTTTATTCCTCTTGCTTTCTTTTATGCTTTGTATTAATATAGCATCACAGTGGATATATGAATATAGCCAGATTTAATGTTTTTTTAAGGGTCAGTTTATTTTTAACCCTATAGCAATTCAAGAATGCCATCAGCATGTTTGAAGGATCGGAGTTTTACATATGGAATTGATTTTAGATAAGAATAAAAAAAAGGAGCACCTGTATCTGGAGGTGTTCCACTATTACAGGGAGCTGATCATGGAGAAAAAGCTCCTGCCCGGAAGCAGGATGCCCTCCCTTCGAAAATGTTCACAGGAGCTGAAGCTGAGCCGCACTACCATTGAAAATGCCTATCTGCAGCTGGCTGCGGAGGGATATATTATCTCCAAAGCCCAGAGCGGATACTATGTGACAGATATAGCTGACAGGCAACACTCAACTGTCAGAAAAACAGAGAAACATGCTCAGACACCTTGCCGGTTTGATTTTGCTTCTTCAGGAGTAGATCGGGAGAGTTTCCGTTTTGACCTTTGGAGACGTTATATCAAAAGCGCTCTTCGCCAGGATGAAAGATTACTGTCTTATGGAGAACCTCAGGGTGAGGCTGACCTGAGAGATACACTTGCCGATTATGTGAGAGAACGTAGAAACGTGCTATGTAGTGGGGAGGATATTGTGATCGGTGCAGGTATTCAGAGTCTTTTGCACATCCTCTGCCCGCTCCTTGAGCAACGTCGGACTGTTTCTTTTCCCAATCCTTCTTTTGTACAGGGAAGCACTGTGTTTCATGACTATGGGTTTCAGATAGATTACAGGAATAAGGACTGTGATATTATTTATGTTTCTCCTGCACATATGACAAAATGGGGTGATATTATGCCTGTTTCCAGACGCCTGGAGCTGGTGAATTACTCTGCTGCACATGGCAGTCTGGTCATTGAGGATGATTTTGAAAATGAATTTGTGTATCTGCAGAAGCCGACCCCTTCTCTTTTTGGTCTGGCAGGCGGTCAGAATGTGGTGTATCTGGGAACCTTTTCCAGACTTCTGCTGCCCTCCATCCGTATCAGTTTTATGGTCCTGCCTCCGGAGCTGTCTGCACTGTACAGAAAAAAAGCAGACCAATATAATCAGACAGCATCAAAGGCAGAGCAGATTGCTCTGTGCCAATTTATCCGGGATGGTCACCTGGCAGCACAGACCCGTAAGCTGAAACGTCTGTATTCTGTAAAGCTGAAAGCACTCCGCAGTGCTGTGCGGGAAGTATTTGGAAAAGATTCCCAGATCCAGACCGGAGCCGCAGGTACCAGCCTGGCCCTGACTCTGTCCACAACTCTTACCTGGCAGGAGCTTCAAAAAAAGGCACAGACCAATGGTCTGCGCCTGCAGCTTCTGAGAGAGGCTCCCGGTAAGATTACCCTGATCCTCTCCTGCTCCTCCATGCCTGTAGCAGATTTCGTCCCGGCATGCAAGCTGTTAAAGGATATCAGTCAGATACAAAATTAATTAGTATCCTCTGTTATTATCAATCATATAAAGCAATGCATTACAGATACATGCGGCAACATTGCTTCCGCCCTTTCTTCCTCTGGCTACAATATAAGGTACGTCTGCCTGCATGATCAGTTCCTTGGACTGAACCACGTTTACAAAGCCTACCGGCACACCGATGATCAGCTCAGGATCCAGCTTGCCATCCTCAATCAGTTCATAGAGACGTACCAGCGCAGTGGGGGCATTTCCGATGGCAAAGATCAGCTTCTTTCCCATGGCAGCAGCCTTATCCATGCTGGCTGTAGCTCTTGTGGTTCCGTTGGCTTTGGCTGTGGCAGCTACGTCCTCGTCAGAGATAAAGCAGAATACTTCTCCGCCGTAACGGGAAAGGACTCTCTTGTTGATCCCGGACTCTGCCATGTGTGTATCTGTCACAATGCAGGCACCGTCTTTGATAGCAGCAATTGCTTTCTCAACTGCA
The DNA here is from genome assembly GCF_025148125.1 of Blautia wexlerae DSM 19850. Lineage (NCBI taxonomy): Bacteria > Bacillati > Bacillota > Clostridia > Lachnospirales > Lachnospiraceae > Blautia > Blautia wexlerae. The sequence continues at coordinate 1,580,072 of NZ_CP102267.1, read as the reverse complement.
TTCTCAGAGAAACAGAGATTCTCTGCATAATCAAAGTCTGCGCTTGTGTGAATACATCTTTTTACGATCAGCTCTGTTCCGGGAACCAGCTTTTTATCTCCAAGTTCCTCCGTGATGATCTCAAAGCTGCGTTTCTCTATATCCATTGGTTTTACATTTTCCAGTTCTACTTTCATTCCTTATCTCCCAAATTCCATAAATTCCCGTATACAATAGTTACATCTATCACTCATTGGCTTATCTAGTATGGCTCACCATACAGTTCCGGATCAGATTCCCTGCTCCAGAATTTCATAGATTTTCTTCATATCCAGATGCTTCCTCAGTTCTGCTGCCAGGATATCATACTGGGTTTCTTTAAATGCTGCAAAATCGATTCCTGTCATCTGAGATACATCAATTCCCTTTTTCTCACCCAGAACACGTACAACAGCCTCTGCCACATCTTCCCTGTCAAAAACTCCATGGACATAGGTTCCGCAGACATTTTTACAATATGCACCGTCTTCCTTACACTCTCCTGATACCTGATCTTCAATGGATACACTGTGTCCGGCTTCACCTTTTAACACAGTTTCTCCCATATGGATCTCGTAACCCTCCAGTTCTGCGCCGGAAAGTGCCTGCAGTTCTCCCTCCAGTTCCAGGAATCTGCCGGAAACTCTGGTTCTGGTTTTCTTTTCTGCAAAAACAGTATCCATAGGAAGCAGTCCCATTCCCTTGATGGTTCCTCCGGCTTCCACATGATGAGGGTCACTTAAGGTCTCACCCAGCATCTGATAACCGCCACAGATTCCAAAGATGATCTTACCCTTTGCAGCTTCCTTCAAAACTGCAGCTTCCAGACCATTAGCCCGCATCCACAGCAGATCTTCCATTGTATTTTTTGTTCCTGGAAGGATGATCATATCCGGATTTTTCAGTTCACTGACATGCTGTACATATCTCAAGGAAACTCCCGGGATACTTTCCAGTGGATTAAAATCTGTGAAATTGGAGATCCTTGGCACCCGGATCACTGCAATATCAATAAGATCCACTTCCTGTTTTCTGTCAAATCTTTCTGTGAGGCTGTCCTCATCCTCCACCTGAATATCCAGATACGGAGCCACTCCCACTACAGGGATATGGCTTCTCTCCTCCAGCATCTGCACTCCCGGATCAAGGATGGTCTTGTCGCCGCGGAATTTGTTGATAATCAGACCCTTTACCATCTCTCTTTCATCCGCTTCCAGAAGCTCCACTGTACCGATCAACTGTGCAAAAACACCACCTCTGTCAATATCTCCCACCAGAAGCACCGGTGCCTTTGCCATCTTTGCCATTCCCATATTTACGATATCTTCTGTTTTCAGATTAATCTCCGCCGGGCTTCCGGCCCCCTCGATCACAATGATATCATTTTCTGATGCCAGTTTATCATAGGCCTTCATAATGTCAGGCACCAGCTTTTTCTTATATTTAAAATAATCTCTGGCACTCATGGTTCCCAGGACTTCTCCGTTTACGATCACCTGGGAGCCTACATCATTGGTAGGCTTCAGAAGAATGGGGTTCATCAGCACAGAAGGCTTAATTCCGGCTGCTTCCGCCTGCATCACCTGAGCTCTGCCCATCTCCAGCCCCTCTTCTGTAATAAAAGAGTTCAGTGCCATATTCTGGGATTTAAAGGGTGCCACCCTGTATCCATCCTGTTTAAAAATCCTGCAAAGCCCTGCTGCCAGAAGGCTTTTTCCTGCATTGGACATTGTCCCCTGCACCATAATCGCTTTTGCCATTTTTTGTTTCCCCTTTTCTCCTGTATAAATACTTATGAAAGCACTTCTTCCAGTACCTCTATCAGCTTTTCATTCTGTTCATGCAGCTTCACTGCCACACGGTAATATCCTTTTTTCAGCCCCAGATAGTTACTGCAATCCCGGATCAGGATCCCCTTTGCAACACATCTTTCAAAGAGATCCTCAGGTCCGTAAAAGAATATATAATTTGCTTCAGAAGGATATACCGTCAGCCCAACCTGTCTCATCTTTTCCTTCATCCATGCAGATTCCCTGAAAATGATCTGCTGTCCTGCTTCCACATATTCTGATTCCTTCAATGCTGCCATTCCTGCCTGCTGTGCCATGGTAGACACATTCCAGGGCTGAGTGACTGCCTCCATCCGGTCAAGTACTTCCCCGTCCGAACAGAATCCATAGCCCAGACGCACACCGGGGATCGCATATCTTTTGGTAAATGCCTTAAGAATAAAAAGTCCCGGATATTTTGCCAGTTTTTCTTTCAGCGTATGTTTCTCCGGATCTTTTACAAAATCCAGGAAGCACTCATCTACTACCATAAATATTCCCTGTATGACACAGGTTTCCAGGATTTCTTCCAGAAGGTCCTGAGGTATGGTGATCCCTGTAGGATTATTGGGATTACACAGGAAAATAATATCCGGCTTTTCCCTTTTCAGAACATCCGGATAATCTTTCTGTATACAGAAATCATTTTCCTCTTTCAGATAATATCTGCTGATCTCACAGCCAACACTGACCAGTGCCTGTTCATACTCCGCAAAGGTAGGAGCAGGAAGAAGGGCCTTCTTTGGATTCAATGCCCTGCTGAGGGAAAAAATAAGGTCTGCGGCTCCATTCCCGCAGATCAGATATTCTTTTTTTGTATGTTCATAATCTGCGATTGCCTCTTTCAGAGGTCCGCATCCTACACGGGGATAATCACTCAGGTCCTCTACACTGTCTATGATCGCCTGCTTTACACTCTGCGGTGTTCCCAGAGGGTTACAGTTTGCAGAGAAATCCAGACAGTGATCATATTTATAAACATCACCGCCATGTATATGTTTTGTCATCAGTTGTCTCCTGTCTTACTATACATGTTTTATATTAATAACTATTCAGCAATCCACGTTACCGGAATTATAAAAAGAAACAATATCGCACTGCGCTTCCGATCAGAAGAAATATCACAGCCCCCAGAATCGCTGTTGCATAAAGCAGGTGATTGGAACGTCTGATATCCTCCACCTCCACAGGGCGGATTCCATCTCCTATGGTTGGTTTCTCATAAAGCTTTCCGAAATAGTAAGCATTGCCTGCAAGCTGTATGTCCAGCGCACCTGCCATTGCGGCCTCTGTCTGTGCAGAATTGGGGCTGGCATGATTTCTTCTGTCTCTGCGGTAGATCTTGGCTGCATTTTTCCCATCCATTTTTACAAATGCAGAGGCTGCCACCATCAGCCATCCTGAAAGTCTGGCTGGAATATAATTGGCCACATCATCCAGCTTTGCTGCACAGCGGCCGAAATACAGATATTTATCATTCTTATAACCCAGCATAGAATCCATGGTATTGATTCCCTTGTAAAGAAACATCAGCCACACTCCGCCGATTGCCATATAAAGCATCGGTGCTATGACACCGTCAGAAGCATTCTCTGCCACAGTCTCTACTGCCGCCTTTGTAACCCCCTCCTCTGTCAGCGACTGGGTATCACGACCTACGATCATAGATACTGCATAACGGGCTTCATCCAAAGTTCCGTTTTTCAGTCTGTCATAGACTTTCATGCTCTCTGTTTTCAGAGATTTCGTTGCCAGAAGCTGATAACACCAGAAGGTTTCCAGTGCAAATCCCGCCCATACTGAGATTCCATAGAGAATATGCAGCATCAAAAATGGGATTCCACCGCTTAACAGACAGACAAGGATCACTTCCACTGTACCTGCAGCCAGTTCGCCCTTATCTGTTTTCGGAAAAATCTTCCGAAGTATTTTTTCCAGAAATGCGATCAGATTTCCGATCAGACATACCGGATGATACAGCCATCTGGGATCTCCTATCATAAGATCAAGTATGAAGCCTGCTGCAAGGGCAGGCATACTGTAATATAACATAATTATAAAACTCCTTGATGCCTTCCGGATGTTTCAATATTTCTGAAACGCCCGGAATTCGGTAATTTACTACTATTTTACCACCTCTAAATCCAGCTCATTATTCTTTTGAATTATGATATTCCAGACATTTCATGAGAAAAGCCCTGGGAATCTGGGGATTTCCATAATAATAGATATGAGGATATCCTGCCAGCAGGTTACTACTGCTGTGCATACAGTCCCAGCCTCTTTTACTTAAAGGCTTCGCTGCATGGAAATCACTTCCACAGTTCTCTGAATCAAAATAGTGGAATTCATGGGCCGGAATCTCACCAATCTCCTCTGCACTTCTACCAAAAACAGGTTTCCCGGCGGTTAATGTGATATATCCAAATCTGGTCAGTCTGGGAGTGCGGAAACATTTTCCGGGAATCACTCCGCAGGTTTTCCGGAACACTCCATTCATATCCTCCATCTGCTCATGAAGATACATAAAGCCTCCGCATTCTGCCATACATGGCACGCCCTGTTTAACTGCCTGTGCAATCTCCTCTTTCATGGATGCATTGCGTTCCAGTGCCTCTCCATTTAATTCCGGATAACCGCCATAGAGAAGAATCCCATCCAGATTTGCAGGAAGATGTTCATCATGAATTGGCGAGAAATCAACCAGCTCTGCCCCCATTTCCTGAAGGAGACGAAAATTGTCTTCATAAAAGAAACAAAAGGCTTCATCCTTTGCCACTCCGATACGCAGCTTCTGTGGCAGACAATATCCATATGTCCTGTCTTTCTGTATCAGAGATTCCGGCACTTGCAGATCCTCTGCATTTTTGGCAAGTGCAAGGATCCTGTCGATCTCCAGTGTGTCTTCCAATATTCCGGCCAGCTTCTGCAAACGTTCCTTCAGATCAGAAATCTCCTCAGGAAGCACAAGACCCAGATGACGGCTCTCGATCACACAGTCCTCTACCTTTGGCACATATCCAAGAACCTCCACCTCAAGCTGTTCTTCCACCAGCTTCTTCATTCTGGGATAAAGCATGGGAGACATCTGGTTAAAGATCACGCCTTTGATATGGCTTTTCTCTTTGTACTCCATAAAACCTTTGATATAAGCTGCCAGGGAAATACTCATTCCTCTGCTGTTTACCACAAGGATGACCGGAGTATCTGTGGTATCTGCCAGGTCATAGGCGCTTGCTTTCGTGGATATTCCACCCACGCCGTCATAATAGCCCATAACACCTTCCATCACTGCAATATCGCAGTCTGCTGCATTTTTTCCAAGCAGGTATCGGGTAGTCTCGGCATCTGTAAAAAAGGTATCCAGATTACGGGATTTCGTCCCGATGACCCTGGAATGAAACATGGGATCTATATAATCCGGTCCGCATTTAAAAGATGCCACTTTCATTTTTCGATTGACCAGTGTCTGCAGAAGTCCGCAGGTGATCAGTGTTTTGCCACTGCCGCTGGCTCCTGCTGCAAGAAGTATTCTTGGAATATTCATCCCTGTTCTCCTCTGTTTCTGGTTACTGTTCACTCCGTTTCCAGTGTAGTGCGTGAACAGTAACCTGTTTCTGTCCTATATTTTTTCAACAATTTCAGGGCATTCCAATCTATTAACTGTTAATCTGTATTTCCTTAACTGTTAATTTGTAATCCCTGATATCTGCATCATTTGTTATTTCCCGGGATTCTGAAGTGTAATAATATAAATAGGATTCTCGCCCATCATCATATGATAACGTCCGATTGCCTTTGAACGTGCCGCACTTAACTGCACGATTTCATTTTCTTCAAATCCAAACTCTTTCGCTGTTTCCAATGCTTCAGACACAGTTTCAAGAGTGATACAGTTGATCACGATCCGGACCTGAGGGTTCTTTTCAACCAGCAGCTTCACGATCTCTTTCAGATTTCCTGACGAGCCTCCGATAAAAGCATGGGTTGGTGCCGGAAGATCTTTCAGAGCCTCCGGTGCAAGTCCTTCCACGATCTCCAGATTATCCGCTGCAAATTTCAACTTATTCCGGTGGATCAGTTCAACTGCATCTTCCTTTTTCTCGATTGCCCATACCTGCCCCTGATGAGCACGAAGTGCCATCTCTATTGACAGTGAGCCTGTTCCTGCGCCCACATCATAGCAGACGGAATCAGCAGTCAGTCGCAGTTTGGAAAGGGATACCGTACGCACCTCTTCCTTTGTCATAGGCGCTTTGCCTCTGATAAATTCTTCATCTCTGATCCCATGCGTCTCCAGGCGTGTTCCTGCATTTTCATTTACTGCACAGATGACAGACAAAGGATCACCCTTATATTCTGTCAGTTCGCTGGCTGGTTTTACAAAAATCTTCTCATTTTCATAAGACAGATTCTCTCCCACATAAAGGAGCACATCACCCATCCCGTATTTTACCAGTTTCTCTGCCAGAACTGCTACACCGTCTGAGGTTCCAAGTATGGAAAATACTTTCTCCGCATAACAGATATGTGAGATAAGATTACATCCTCTTCCATGTGCACTGACGATTTTGGCATCATCCCAGGACAATCCTATTTGGGACATAAAATATACAACTGAGGAAATCCCGCACTGAATCTCTATCTCTGTATTATTTTGTGCTGAACTATCCCGTTCTTCCTCACTCTTCTCTGATCCGTTCTTTCTCTGTACTCTCAGATCCGCACTGTCCTGACACAGTACTTCCAGAAGTTTTCTGGCCCCGCTGTAGAAGCCCACATCTCCGGAAAGGACGATTACAATATTGTCATACTCCGGGTGTGCATCAATATAATCCCTGATCTCCTGGCTTCTGTATTCCACGAACACATCCTGTCCCGGACGTTTCACAGAATCCACCATCCTCCTGGCACCGATCAGAAGATCCGCCTGATCCAGGCTGTTCTTACCCTGGACAGTGAGAAGTTTTTGACTTCCCATTCCAATTCCCAGCAATGTAATATGCGGTCTGTGGGCTAAGCTGAAATGTTCTGTAAGAAATCTCTTACATTCTCTCACAGACATGCCTTCCTCCTTCAGAGGACGCCCGATGATCACAGGAACTGCATCACATTCCAGGGCAGCATCAATCTTATCCTGAAATCCCCCTGCTTTTCCTGTATCCTTTGTGACCAGATATCTGCAGTCATACTGTCTGAGCATTGCAGCATTCAGCTCTCTGGAAAAAGGCCCCTGCATTCCTATCAGATGTTTTCCCTCAAATCCCAGCTCTGCACAGGCTTTCATCACATTGGGCAGAGAAAGGACTCTTGCATAAAGACGGTTCTGATAATCCTTCATGCCTGTGAAACCGGCCAGTTCCTTGCTTCCTGTTGTCAGCAATACATTTCCCTGTGTCTGATCCAGATAATCTGTAGCAGCCTGAACACTGTCCACATATACTGCCCTGTCCTCATGTTCCCCAGCCTCTCTCAACACCCTGTAATATGCTGTCTGCGTATTTTCACAGGCTGTCCTGATATTTACAGTCACCTCAGCAGCATAAGGATGGGTAGCATCCAGCACCATTTCCGGTTTCTCCTGTAAAAAGACCTCTTCCATGTCCGCTGCATCCAGTCTTCCGGTCTGAACAGTGAGAAATTCATTTTCTGTAAGAGATTTGCTGCCATATTCTGTGGCAACAAATCCCTTTGTCTCTATCTTATGATCTGCCAGAAACCGGCAGATCTCGTATCCTTCTGTTGTTCCCGCAAAAACAAGAACTTTATACATTCCTATATCCCCTCGGTGTTACCATCTTATTGTTGATTTCCTTTGTCTGAGAATTACCGATAAATACTGTAGTAAACATATCCACCTGTGTATCTCTCAGTTCTTTTAATGTCATTACATGAGCTTCCTCGCCGTCTCTTGCGATATTGGAAACTGTTCCGCAGATGGTATCCGGTGATTTGTATTTCATCATCAGATCACAGGCTTTCTGCAGGTAATCATGACGTTTTTTACTTGACGGATTGTAAAGGCATACAACAAAATCTGCCTGAGCTGCTGCCAGAAGTCTTGCCTCTATCTTTTCCCATGGTGTGAGAAGGTCACTTAAGCTGATCAGACAGAAGTCATGGATCAGAGGTGCACCCAGAACAGCAGCTCCGCCTGTTGCAGCTGTCACACCCGGAATGATCTCCAGTTCTGTTTCCGGATAATTGACACCAACCTCATACATCAGACCTGCCATACCGTAAACTCCTGCATCACCGCTGCAGATCATGGAAACAGTCTTGCCTTTTTTTGCCTCTTCAAAGGCAAGGACACAGCGGTCCACTTCCTTTTTCATTGGTGTAGTCATAAATTCTTTTCCCGGAAAATATTCCTTCACCAGGTCTACATATACGGTATATCCGATGATCGCATCACTTTCATTCATGGCGCGGATCGCTTTTCCTGTCATCTGGTCATAAGCTCCCGGTCCGATTCCGATTACATATATTTTACTCAAAATGTATCCTCCATTCTCTGGCAGCCACTGCTGTGGTCACACCATTTTCTCCTGTTTTTCTCTGCAGCAGCCTGCCATTTCCACTGGCAAGGACTGCACTTCTCTCACAGACATTGTCCACACCTGTGATCTTTTTTACAAAAGGTGAGGGAGTAAATTCTCCAGGCACCTGTTTTAATTCTTCTTCTGTATAAGTCACAAAAGGAATCTGCCAGTCCTGTGACAATGACAGGATTCCCTTTTCTTCTTTCTTCAGATCAATGCTTGAGATCTGCTCAAATGCTTCTTTATGAAATCCGGATCTGTCCAGCACCTTCTGCGCTGCCTCTGCGATTCCACGGGCATCCTTGTCTTTCCTGCAGCCCATACCCAGAGTCAGACATTTCGGAACTACCTGTGTGGTAGAAATAAAAGGATTACAGGAAGTATGTACAGTAACCGCAACTCCGCAGTCTATATTCGTACAGTCTGTCCCTGTTCCATTAAAATCAGAGCTTTTCTGTGTTTCCTCTTCTGATCTGTCATCCATACTGTTGACAGGATTCCCATATTCGTCACACCGGGCCAGCCCCTCCGGCAGTTCGCCGTCCGTCGGAAACTCACTGTAAAATCCAACTTTCTTTCCTGCCAGAAGTGCAGCAGAGACTTCCTTTGCTGCTTTCATGTTAAAGATATTGCAATTGTTTTTCTTTGCAAAAACATCTACTGCAAAACGGTGATGCAGGTCTGTGGCTGTTGTGACCACTGGTATTGCTTCCAGAATTTCTGCTGTTTTTAGCGCCAGTTCATTGGCACCGCCCAGATGTCCTGACAGAAGGGAAATGACAAACTTTCCACACTCATCTACGACCAGCACCGCAGGGTCTGACTTCTTTGACGCTACATAAGGCGCAATGCTGCGGACGGCAATTCCGGTGGCACCGATAAAGATCAGTGCATCTGAATCAGAAAATTTCTCTCCTGCCCATGCAGAGGTACTGATCTGAATAGAATCCGGAAGATATTTACTTTTTTTATCCAGTTCTGCTGTCATACCGGCAGCTTCCAGCCCCCTGCATAATCGTTCTCCGGACTGCTGACCGGTAAGACTGAAGCATATAAGTGCAATCTTCACTGTTATATTCCTTCTCTTTCTCCTGTTTACAGTAATCTCATAAACGATAGCAATTCCTTAAGGTTACCAGATTCTATGAGTGATGTGTTTTTGATTTCACAGCTTCACGAAATTCTGTGGTAAACTCCGGATCATACAACTTGGAACGGTCATAGTGTGCTGCTGCAACTGTATCTCCAATGATCATCAGAGCTGTTTTTGTAATATTATTTTCTGCAGCCGTTTTTGCCAGTGTTCCCACTGTGCAGACGAAGGTCTTCTGTTCCGGCCAGGTTGCCTTATATACAATGGCTGCTGGTGTATCTGCTGTATAACCGCCTTCAATAAGACGTCTGCTCAGTTCTTCCAGCATTCCTGTACTTAAGAATACAACCATAGTTGCCTGATGAGCCGCAAATGACTGAATGCTTTCCTTGGACGGAACCGGAGTTCTGCCTTCCATTCGTGTAATGATCACACTCTGGGAAATGTCCGGCAAAGTATATTCCAGATTCAGGGCACTTGCAGCACCGCAGAATGCACTGACACCCGGACAGTAATCATAAGCGATATTTTTCTCATCCAGAATATCCATCTGTTCACGGATTGCACCGTAAATACATGGATCTCCGGTATGAAGGCGGACAGTTGTCTTTCCCTCTGCTTCCGCCTTCTCGATCACATGGATCACTTCCTCCAGTGTCATTTTTGCACTGTTGTGGATAGTGCAGATGTCCTTTGTATATTCCAGAAGCTTTGGATTTACCAGTGATCCTGCATAGATCACCACATCTGCTTCCTCCAGATACTGTTTTCCTCTTACTGTGATAAGATCCGGTGCTCCCGGACCTGCTCCTACGAAATGTACCATAATCTATCATTCTCCTTTTTATAAATTTATTTCAACTGTTCAATACTTTCACAGTTGTGAGTCAAAATCCATTAAAAATCGCCTTTGCGATAGGATCTTTACTGTGCCTCATCATTCTGTGCATTGATCAGCTTTATCAGCTTCTCTGCATCTGCAGTCTGCCCCAGATACCCATAAGTATTATTAAAGATCACTGCCCCCAAAAGGATCTGCTCATAGGATCTGTGATTTAAATAAAACTGGATCCTGTCCAGGATCTCTTTCATGGTCTTCTGAAGTATCTGATATTTTTCCAGAATGTCTATTGCTTCATCTGTAGTAGATGCATTCAGGATTTCCTTTGCACACTCCAACGATGCTCCTGCCCGGATCGCATTGGATGCCAGCACTTCCATCCTGGCATCTGCACTGTGGGAATGAGTATTCATGATCCCTGCTGCAACTTTTACAAACTTTCCGATATGGGCGATGAAAAGGATTCCCTTAACTCCCATATCAATTGCCATGTCGATTGTCTCACCTACATAATTGCTGCATTTGATATTTTTTTCATAAGGGAGATCCATATGCTCCCGCAGATAATCTGCCCCGTAATTTCCCGGTGTTACCAGAAGATATTCTTCCCCCTGAGAAAAATGCTGCTTCATCTCTACATTGATACTCTGTACAAGAGCAGCTTCGCTCATAGGTTCTACAATCCCGGAAGTTCCCAGAATGGAGATTCCTCCCACAATTCCCAGACGTGGATTAAAGGTTTTCTTTGCAATTTCCACACCTTCAGGAACGGAGATGATGATTTTCAGACCACCCTCATAATCATATTTCTCAGCGATTTCTGTGGCTTCACGCAAAATCATGGCCTTTGGCACAGGATTAATAGCTGCTTCCCCGATTTTCTGGGAAAGTCCGGCTTTTGTTACCCTTCCCACACCAACACCTCCGTCGAGGATGATTCCCGGTTCTTTTGTTTTCTGCACCGTGGCATAAACCAGTATTCCGTTTGTAGTATCCGGATCATCTCCTGCATCCTTCTGAATTGCACAGGTCACCTGATTTCCTTCAATCCGGATGTCTTTCAGTTCCAGTGTAAGCAGGATTCCCTTAGGAGTCATCAAGGTGACAGCCTTCTGCATGACACCACCCAGCAGGATCTCTGCAGCACCCTTACATGCAGCTGCTGCGCAGGAGCCTGTTGTATAGCCAAACCTCATTTTTTTATTGCCACGTATCACGTAGTAATCTTCCAGTCCGTTTTTCATGATATCTCCTTTGCTGCATTGTTGTCACATCCTGTCTGCAGATTACTATAATGTCATTTATATAACATCTACATAAAAAGGAGGGATTTCTGTGTGCAACAAAATCCCTCCTGAAAGTTCTTTTCCCGAAATATCCTCTGGTTGCCGCAGATCATATTTCCTCTCTACAATGAAAAGCAGACAGTATCTGGCTGTTACAGTAACGGACTTGCGCAGGAATTTCACCTGACTTCCTGTAATGCTTTTCCAGAATTATTTCCGAGAATCATTATATAATTTTGAGCAGTAAAAGTCAACGCATTTCATGGCTATACCACCTTGTTATACTACCTTATGCTTCAGCCATTTCCTACTGTGGAAGCGAAGAGAAAATACGATTCCCCGCACTGTCCAGTCAGTAAACATTCCAATCCATACAGCCATTGGGCCGAAGCCTCTGAAACGGATCAGATATACACAAAGGCAAAAACGGAATGTCCACATAGTGATACAGGATGTGATCATGGAAAATTTTACATCTCCGGCTGCTCTAAGGCCATAAGCAGGGATAAATGCCAGGGTCCATACAATAGGTTTGACAACCGTTATCCAGGATATCATATGGAAACACATTCTTGCACTTTCCGGTTCCATACCACCCAGCTTTGTGACCGGAATGGTTAAGGCAAACACCAAAAGACAGCTTGCAACAACAATGATTTCTGCAAGAACACTTAATTTCTTAATATAGTAAACTGCCTCATCCTTTCTGCCCGCTCCCAGACACTGTCCTACTACAGTCATCAGACCGATTCCTACACCGATAGCTGCAATACCGTTAAGGTTCTCAAGGATATTCGTCATTGCCTGAGCTGCAATGGCTACCGTCCCCAGTGTAGATACGGAAGACTGTATTGCCAGCTTTCCAAGCTGAAACATGCTGTTCTCTATGCCGGACGGGATTCCCAGAGCCAGAACTCTTCTGATCATTTTTCCATCCGGACGGATCTGTCTGTAATTTCTGACTACAATAGGCTGTCTGTCCATACGAAGCTGCCAGAGTACTACTACAGCACAGAAGACTCTGGATGCAAGAGTTGCGATGGCAGCTCCTGCCACTCCCATATTGAATCCCCAGATCAGCGCCGCATTTCCGCCGATATTAATCACATTTGAAATAACCGATACTGTCATTGGCCCTCTGGTATTTCCCTGGGACCGGAATATGGATGCTCCCGCATCATAAAGTGCTATAAATGGGAAGGATAATGCCGTATAGAAGAAATACACCTGAGAGGCAGTCATAACATCTGATTCTACTTTTCCGAATATCAGTTTTAACAGCGGCACACGAAACAGCAAGCACAGAGCAGTCACTGCTACGGATATGGCAGTAATGATAAATAATACCTGTCTTGCTGATTTATTTGCCATTTCATGATTTTTCTGACCTATGTACTGTGAACAGAGGATTGCACCGCCTGCTGCCAGCGCTGAGAACGCCTGGATCACCAATACATTGATGGAATCCACCAGAGATACTGCGGATATTGCGGCAGAGCCTACATTGCTGACCATCATGGTATCCACAGTTCCCATCAGGGAATTCAGTACCTGTTCAAAAATAACCGGTATCAACAGGGTTCGAAGCATTTTGTTCGTGAAAATATGTTGCTGTTCTTTCATCTTTTTCCACCTGAATCTATTTTCTTTTTTTGATTATACGCTTAATTTTCTGTGATGCAATAGAATAAAATGTATTTTTTAAGCATTCTTATGAAATCTGACAGTTGTTCTTGTTATATTCTTCAAAATCTGATACAGTAAATCTGGCAAAAATAAGGCAGGGCATATCAGCCCCGCAATTCTTAAATCTTATACAAATCAAGAAAGCAGACAGATCATATGCAAAGAATCCTTAAATATATTATCTCCGAAAATACAACTCCGGTCACGATTCTGGACTTTCTAAAAAAAGAGGGGTTTTCCCGCCACATATTAAGCTCAATGAAGAACACTCCCAACACCATCATTCTCAATGGTGAACGTGGTTTCGGACGATCAGTGCTTAAACCGCAGGATCATCTGATCGTCACTGTTCCTGAAACCGAATCAGGAGAAAACATTATCCGTACAAAGATGGATTTGAATATCATTTATGAAGATGAGGATATCCTTGTGATAAACAAGCCTGCAGATATGCCTGTGCACCCTTCTGCGGGAAATTATGAAAATACTCTGGCAAATGGAATCGCCTGGTATTTTGCAGAAAAAGGAGAGGATTTTGTTTACCGCTGTATCAACCGGCTGGACCGGGATACCACCGGTGCTCTGATCCTTGCCAAAAATCCCCTCAGCGCAGCGATTCTGTCAGTTCAGATGAAAAAACGTCAGATTCTCAGGACTTATCTCGCACTTGTAGACGGGCTTCTTCCTGACTCCGGAACGATCAACGCTCCTATCGCACGAATGGAAGGCTCCGTGATCACCAGAGAAGTAAATTTCGGAACCGGGGAGTCTGCAATAACTCATTATGAACGGCTGGCGGCAGGAAAAGAATATTCTCTGGCCGAACTTCATCTGGAAACAGGACGCACACACCAGATCCGTGTGCATATGAAATATATCGGGCATCCTCTGCCCGGAGATTATTTATACAATCCTGATTACCGTCGGATAAACCGCCAGCCCCTCCATTCTTATCAGCTGGAGTTTACTCATCCGACAACCGGAAAGGTCATGCTTTTTACTGCTCCGCTTCCCATTGATTTCATTTCTGCCTTTGATAGCAATCCTCTAAAATAATGTATTTATAGCAATTCCATAAATTACTGCAAACAAAACAGTTCATCAGCTTTTTGTCTGATGAACTGTTTTGATATGAATGCATATACATTCTTACTTATTTTTCTCATAAATAATCAGAAGACCTCTCAGAAGAAGTTCCTCGTCCAGAATGATTTCTCTCTTACAATGAGGAACGATTTTCTTTGCCAGACCACCGGTTGCCACTACAGTTGCCTTCTCCCCCAGTTCCTCTTCGATCCTGTCAATAATTCCATCCAGAGCTGCTGCATTGCTGTAAAGAACCCCGCTCTTCATACATTCGATCGTGTTTTTCCCGATCACATGTCTTGGCGCATCAATACTGATTCCGCTGAGCTGGGAAGCCCTCGCAGTAAGTGCATCCAGGGAAACCCCTACACCCGGAAGAATCATTCCGCCTACATACTGCTTCTTACTGTTGACAACAGACGCTGTGGTTGCAGTTCCCATATCGATAAGGATCAACGGCACCGGATAACCGGCAATTCCTGCCACTGCATCAGCAACCTGATCTGCGCCAAGCTGTCCCGGATTATCCATCATAATATTCAGTCCTGTCTTTACACCGGGTCCGAGAACAATTGCATTTTTCTTAAGAATTTTCTCTGCGGCAAGTTTCACAATATTTGTGATCTGCGGCACTACAGAAGAAATAATACAGCCCTCAATCTCTGTTTTTTTTATATGATAGATATCAAGAACATTCTTTAAATCCACCGCATATTCCAGTTCCGTCTTTGTACGGTTAGTAGAAAGGCGTTCTATAAAATATGTTTTCAGGTCATCAATACATCCAACTACAATGTTGGTGTTTCCAACGTCAATTGCTAAAATCATAATTATTTATCTCCAATTTCTTAATCGTCCTGTTCCCTTAACAGACAGAATCCTGCATCAGCGAAAAGATTTTATCCAGGATCCTAAAAGCTGCGTCTTCTTTACTCATAAGCGGAAGAGAGATTTCCTCATCCTGTGTGATCAATGTCAGTACATTGGTATCTCCCTGAAATCCGGCGCCCTCCACTTTCACATTGTTGGCAGCCACCATATCCAGATTTTTCTTTGCCAGCTTGGCTCTGGAATTGTCGATCACATTCTGTGTCTCCATGGAAAATCCGCAGAGAAACTGTCCATGCCGTTTGTGTTCCCCAAGAAACTTCAGGATATCATCTGTTCTTTCCAGTTCTATGGACATCTGTCCGTCACTTTTCTTAACTTTTTCTTCACTGATTCTGGCAGGGCGGTAATCTGCCACAGCAGCAGCTTTAATAATGATGTCCTGTTCGTTGCTGACAGAAGTTACAGCTTCATACATGTCTCTTGCAGTCACAACAGGTATCAGATTTACAAACATGGGAGGTTCAATTGAAGTACGTCCGCTGACCAGCGTGACATCTGCACCTCGGAGCATGGCAGCTTTCGCAATAGCATAGCCCATTTTTCCTGAAGAATGATTGGTAAGATAACGAACAGGATCAACAGATTCCTGTGTAGGACCTGCAGTTACAAGGATTTTCTTTCCTTTCAGATCTTTCTCACAGGCAGCTTCGCGCTCAATATAGGCAAGTAATGTCTCAGGTTCCGGCATTTTTCCCGCTCCTGTGTCACCACATGCCAGATATCCACACGCCGGAGCGATTACTTCATATCCGTAATGCTCCAGAATCTTTAAATTATCCTGTACTACAGGATTCTCAAACATATTGGTATTCATGGCCGGGGAAATGAATTTTTTACATTTGCATGCCATGATCGTGGTAGTAAGCATGTCATCTGCGATCCCATGTGCCAGTTTACCGATCACATTGGCACTTGCCGGTGCGATCATCACCGCATCTGCTTTCTTTGCAATCGATACATGCTCTACCTGAAACTGAAAATTCCGGTCAAAGGTATCCACCAGACATTTATTTCCTGTGAGAGTTTCAAAAGTGATCGGATTGATAAAATTCGTGGCATTCTCTGTCATCAGCACATGAACATCTGCATGGCGTTTCTTCAGCGCGCTTGCCAGATATGCAATCTTATACGCCGCAATGCTGCCTGTCACTCCCAGTAATACTGTTTTTCCTTCCAGTGTCATTTTCCTTTACCTCTTTCTCCGAACCATATTATATTATATTATTTCTGGCTGTTTCTACGTCTTTATACTTACATGTCAAAATCTATCATAATTCATCTTTGATAACAGGATTCTGACTTTTACAATTCTATTTATTATAGACTAATTATTATCAAAAATGCAATAAGTGATTTGTTTTATTTGCGAAACAATCTGGAATGAATTTTGGCTTGTATGTCTCGGGATTTTGGCATATTCATGCCAAAACACCTCGCGGGATAGTGGTGTGTGAACAGTAACGGTGAACCTCAGCAAGATTACACTTAACCGTTGTTTATAAAGATTTCCTGCATTATAATAATAATCAGTCAGATATCCATAATTTGCGCTGGACTCTACCTGACTTAACTGACAGACCGGATTATTATAATATACTGATATCAACATATAAATCCGGTGTATGACTTTGTGGAGGAATATAGGAATATATGAAGAATTATCAGATCACGCAATGGTGCGCAGCTTTTATCAGACAGCAGGTACAGGAAGGAGACTTCTGTATTGATGCTACAATGGGAAACGGAAATGATACACTTCTGCTTTCGCAGCTATGCGGAGAATCAGGAAAGGTTCTTGCCTTTGATATTCAGGAGCAGGCACTGACTGCAACCCAAAAGAGACTGAACGCCGGACATGTTCCGGAAAATTACAGACTGCTTCTGGAATCTCACGCAAATATGGCAGAATATGCCACACCAGACAGTGTAAGCTGCATTGTATTTAATTTTGGTTATCTTCCCGGTGGAGATCATTCACTTGCAACCAGAGGTGAAACCAGCATTCAGGCGCTGACTCAGGCTTTAACACTTCTGAAAAAAGGCGGGATGATTTCTCTTTGTATCTACAGTGGTGGCGATTCCGGATTTGAAGAGAGGGATCAGATCCTTGACTGGCTGAAAAATCTTGATTCCCATCAATACCTGGTAATCAAAAGCGATTACTACAACCGCCCCAACAATCCGCCAATCCCGGTACTGGTAATCAAAAATTAATCCGTAATTGTTCCCTTCTTAAACCAAACAGCAGGAAAGATTTTTTTCATATCTTCCCTGCTGTTTTTTGCTGTGCCTTTTTTCAATTTTTGTTCTGTTTTTCGGACACTTGCTTTATTTTCTGTTTTACTTAATCTGTAATGGTAATCTTCTCAATAACCGGCTGCTGATCTGACGGGATTGTTCCATTGTCGTCTGTCGGTTTTGCATCCTCGCAGATCTTATCAACAATATCCATGCCTTCTGTCACATGGCCAAATCCTGCATAATCTCCGTCCAGGAATGTACTGTCTGCCTGAACAATAAAGAACTGCGAGCTTGCGCTGTCCGGATCACTGGCTCTTGCCATGGAAATAGTCCCTCTTGTGTGGGAAATATCATTGTCTACTCCATTGTTGCTGAACTCAC
This sequence comes from Blautia wexlerae DSM 19850, assembly GCF_025148125.1. Taxonomy (NCBI): domain Bacteria; kingdom Bacillati; phylum Bacillota; class Clostridia; order Lachnospirales; family Lachnospiraceae; genus Blautia; species Blautia wexlerae. The sequence goes on along the minus strand of NZ_CP102267.1, from coordinate 1,562,178 downwards.
CCTTAATATTCTCTTTTGATCCACCTGTTCCGTCTCCGTTGGGATCACCACCCTGGATCATGAATCCATCCATGATACGGTGGAATGTCAGTCCGTCATAAAAACCTTCCTGTGCGAGTTTCACGAAATTTGTCACTGTGATCGGTGCTGTATCTGCATCCAGTTCCACATCAATCGTACCGTAATCCTTTACTTCAATCTCTGCGTGATGAATTCCTGTCAGTTCTTTGGAAGTATCCAAAAGCACACTGGTTGTACTGCTGTCTGAAGAATCTTTATTTTCAGAATCTGTATCAGCAGAATCACTCTTTTCATCAGAACCATCAGAAAATCCGGCTTTTTCTGCCTCTTCTTCACTTGCTACATTATCACTGTCAGAAGAAGCAGCTTTTGTCTCCGTCTCTTCCTGAGAAGAAGTCTCCTCTTTCGCTGTTTCCTCTGTTTTTGTACTCTCTTCTGTTTTATCACTGCTGCCACATCCTGCCAGTAAACCTGCTGACATAGCTGTAACACAAAGTGCTGCCAGTAATTTTCTTTTCATTTTCCTTTACCTCCGAAATCATTTACAACAATCTGATTATAACCTATCTCAGAAAAAAAACAACTCTTTTCACAAAATGTTCAAATTGTGAATGTTTCCTGTGTTTCCTGTGTTTACTTCTTTCTGATTGCCTGTTAAAATGTATATGGCTGTTCAGTTCTGTACCTTCCCTTTTTGCAGTGAAACCGGAACAACAGACTGATGAACAGTCAGAATATATCTGCAAAAGAAAGCGAGGAATCCAAAATGGAAAAAATAACAAGTTTTACCATTGACCATATCAAATTACAGCCTGGAATTTATGTTTCACGTAAGGATCCGGTTGGCGGCAGTATGATCACTACCTTCGATATCCGTATGACTTCTCCTAACGAAGAACCTGTGATGAATACCGCTGAGCTTCACACGATCGAGCATCTGGCAGCAACATTCCTGAGAAATCATAAAGAGTTCGGCTCTAAAATGATCTACTGGGGACCGATGGGATGCCGTACAGGCAATTATCTTCTTTTAAATGGAGATTATGAGTCCAAGGATATCGTTCCGCTTATGATCGAGACTTTTGAATTTATACGTGATTTTGAAGGTGAAGTTCCGGGAGCATCTGCAAAAGACTGCGGAAATTATCTGGATATGAATCTGCCTATGGCAAAATATCTGGCAGGAAAATTTCTGGATGAAGTTCTTTATGATATCAAGCCGGACAGACTTATTTATCCACAGTAACATTCTACAGTATTACAGCAATCCTCATAAACAACACACCGAAAAAGATTTCTATCGTATTTTTCAGACAAAAAAAGCAGAAGCTGACAGGTCATTATCCCCTGCAGCTTCTGCTTTTACTTATACATTTTTGTCAACATTTTTCCAAAAAAGCCTTTATTGTACCTCTCATAGAAATATATTCAAAGAGGACTGATACAAATTTTTATATCATCAGATTATTCTGCACTTTCATCATAAGACGTATCTGCTGATGTATCTGCTGCAGTCTCACCTGCGTCTGCTGCCGGAGCTGTTGTTGTCACAAAATCTCCGCTTGCATAACAGGTCTGTCCATTATAATCCACACGAATCCATCCATTCTCGCATACACCTGTACTGTTCAGCTGAGTTCCGGCTGCCACACTTGAAATCAGATCTGCATCTGAACTTGCATCAGAACGAAGATTTAATTCTGATGACGCATAATAGGTACCGGATTTCACTTCTACTTTTACACCACTGGCTGTCTGCTCTGCTGCCGGCGTTGGTGTTGCTTCCGGTGTTGGTGTTGCCTCTGAAGCCTCAGGAGTAGGTGTGACTTCCGGTGTTGGTGTTACTTTAACGATCATAACGCTGGAATCAATAGTAGGATCAAATCCGCATCCCTGAGCAGCAAATGCAAGTCCCAGTACAAGAACCAGCCAAAGTGATTTCTTCATAAGTAGTTTCCTCCTTTATCAAACACGCTTCTGTCCCCTCGTGTTTTCTGTGTTCGCTTTATGTATTAATATACACGATTCTTACAGATAATTCAAGTATGCGTTTTGTCCTGCTTTGTCTGCTTTCTTCCATTTGCGCGGAATTGCTGCAGGGTTACTGTTCACTCCGTTCTCAGTAACGCTGTAGGTTCTGTGTTTATCTACAACAATTCATAAAGGACTTCCACCTCGCCGCCACAGATCATTCCCAGATTCGCACCGCCCTGGTTAGACAGATTATATTTTCTGATTTCACCATGCTGCGCTTCTGGCGCATATTTCAAAGCCTGAAATTCTACATTTCCGCCTCCGATGCTTCCATATGAATTCCCGTCTTTATCAATAAACATTTTACTTCCTGTCCCTCTTGGAGAAGAACCACTCTTGGATATGATCGTGATCATAATTCCATTTTCTTTTTTCCTGACAGCATCCTCCACAGCTCCATCAATATAAGAAACATCATACCTGTTCTTTTCCTGAACGATCTCCGCAGCAATACTTACAGCAATCTCTGCCGGCATATGTCCTCCGATCGGCAATCCAATCGGTGCATGGATACTGTTGAGCTGTTCTTCGCTGAAACCTTCTCCGAGTAATTTTTCTCTGGTCAGTTTTACCTTATTTTTACTGCCGATCATTCCCAGATAAGTATAAGGGCGTCTCAGGATCTGTCTGGCACAGGCACTGTCTCCGAGATGACCTCTTGTCACGATCACATAATAAGCATTTTCATAGGCCGGTATTTTGTCTGAAAGTTTATCATAGCTGCCTTTGATCAGCCGATCGGCATCCGGAAATCTCTCTGAAGTCACAAAATCTTCTCTGTCATCCATAACAGTCACATGAAATCCCAACATTTTTCCGATTTTTGCAACAGGCTGCGAAACATGTCCGCCTCCAAAAATGATAAGCTGCGGATTTTTCACATAAATTTCCACAAAGAAATCTACATCTCCCATATGAATAACTTTTGTCTCCTGGCACTCCGCCAGATCAGCTTCATATTTTTTCCAGAAATCTGCTGTATTTTCATCGGATGATAAACAATGGTTTTCTTTTATCAGACATTTTTCGCCCTTATGATTCCCGTTTAAAACCATTGCTGTTTTTACTTTTCCTGTTTCTTCCAAAATTTGATAAATTTTTCTGTACATAACTCTCTCCTGTTTCGATATAAAATACCTTTTGACCATGACATCATTATATATTATAATTGACAGAAAAAGGGGGATTATTATGAAAAAAAACTTTTTTCTACACAGTCTGCCCTTCAGACTGCTTGTCGGCGTGGCTTTTGGAATCTGTATCGGACTTCTTCTTAATATAATAGATGAATCTGCCATTACGACTGCAGTACTGAATGTGGTTGTAACATCGAAGTATATTCTTGGTCAGCTGATCAGCTTTTCTGTTCCGCTGATCATCATTGGATTTATCGCACCATCTATTACCAGACTCGGAAACAATGCTTCCAGAATGTTAGGTGTTGCAGTCAGTATTGCCTATGCTTCCTCACTGGGAGCTGCTTTATTCTCTGCATTATCCGGATACCTGCTGATCCCACATTTGTCCTTCAGCTCCACTGCCAGTCATCTCAAAGCTTTGCCGGATGTAGTTTTTGAACTTTCCATTCCACAGATAATGCCTGTCATGAGTGCACTTGTACTGGCCATTATGCTGGGACTTGCATCTGCATGGACAAAAGCCAGTCTGATTTCTTCTTTTCTTGAAGAATTCCAGAAGATCATACTGGCTATTGTATCAAGAGTCATTATTCCGATTCTCCCATACTTCATCGGACTGACTTTCTGTTCACTGGCATACGAAGGAACAATCACCAGACAGCTTCCTGTATTCCTTCAGGTAATCGTCATTGTTCTGATCGGACATTTTATCTGGATAGCTCTTCTATATATACTTGCAGGAATTTATTCCAGAGAAAATCCTCTGAAAGTTGTGAAACATTATGGTCCCGCCTACCTCACAGCCATAGGTACCATGTCATCTGCTGCCACACTGCCGGTCGCCCTCCAATGCGCACACAGGGCAAAACCTCTCCGAAAGGATCTGGTAGATTTTGGTATTCCGCTGTTTGCCAATATTCATCTCTGTGGTTCTGTCCTCACAGAAGTATTCTTCTGTATGGCAATCTCCAAAATTCTTTATGGTGCAGTTCCTGCGCCGGGGGCCATGGCTCTTTTCTGTGTCCTGCTTGGAATTTTTGCCATTGGTGCTCCGGGTGTACCGGGAGGCACTGTTATGGCATCTCTCGGTATTATCACCGGTATCCTGAAATTCGGCGATTCTGCTACAGCTCTGATGCTGACTATCTTTGCCCTTCAGGACAGTTTTGGGACAGCCTGTAACGTAACAGGCGATGGTGCCCTGACTCTGATTCTTACCGGATATGCCAGATACCACAATATCAGAGAACAGAAATTGCAATAAAAGTTCAAAATACCATCATATCTGTCTTTTTTCTCAGATATGATGGCCTTCATTTTCTTACGGACGAATCACCTTATCTGCACCTGTCATACGCTCTGCAATCGTATACATATCGGTAACTTTTCCAACCATCAGTTTCTCCATCAGTCCATAATGCTTCAGGCAGGTACCGCAGGTCAGGATTTCCACGCCCTCTTCTTCCATCTTTTTCAGATCTTCCAAACTTTCAGAGTCTTCTGTTGTAAGTTTTGCACCTCCATTATAGAAAAGGATTGTATCCGGATGTGTTTCCATCTGAGAAAGGGCATAGATAAATCCTTTGATCAAAATCTTTCCCAGTTCATCATCACCATTTCCCATAACATTTGAGGAGATTACCGCTACCGTCACTTTTTTATGCGGTGCTTCGCAGACAAATTCCTCTTCTTCCAAGGTACCACCTGTCTGTTCAGTCTTTACTGCCATCTTCACCTGATACTTTTTGTCTCCCAGTTTTTCAGATACAAACGTACAGCCTGTTTTATTTGCAAGTCTGCTCAGATTATTCACTGCGGTTTCATTATCGATCAGAATTTCAATCTCATCACCGACTGCCGCATTATCAATAACCTTCTTTGTCATCACTACCGGAATCGGGCACTGTTTTCCCATTGCATTTACTTCATGTTTCATTTTCTGTCACCTCTTGTTATTCTTTATATTCACTGCTTATTACCGCGTTTAATATATTTTCCTGTTTTCTCCAGAATTACTTTTCCATCCTGCACCACATGAGCTCCTCTTAAATATACGCTGTCAATATCTCCATGAAGCTTAAATCCCTCATATGGATTATTATCCGTATGATACAGATGTGTCTTTGCAGAGATAACGCTTTCCTTCTCAGGATCAAATACAACAATATCTGCATCACTTCCCTCACGTATCACGCCCTTATTGGGATACACTCCGTAAAGTTTAGCTGCATTCTCACTTAACAGACGGCACATCTGTTCCTGCGTGATCCTGCCTGTGCGTACACCGTATGTATAAAGCAGAGTTCCTCTCGTCTGTACTCCCGGCAGCCCTCCCGGAATCTTCGTGAAATCATCTTTACCAAGAGCTTTCTGCTCCATTGTAAAGCTGCACTGGTCAGTTGCAACCGTCTGGATCTGATCATTCGCCAGTGCTTTCCACAGGCAGTCCTGATCTGCTTTCTTACGGATTGGAGGTGCACACACGTATTTGGCACCTTCAAAATCCGGTTTTGAATATACACTGTCATCCAGAAGCAGATACTGCGGACAGGTTTCCGCATATACCTTTTGTCCGTTCATTCTGGCACGCATCACTTCTTCAAATGCTTTCCGGTTTGTAAGATGTACTACCATTACAGGAGCATCTGCTGCATCTGCGATCACAAGAAGGCGGTGAACTGCCTCTGCCTCCATAATATCCGGACGCACCAACGGGTGATTCTCAGGTCCCAGACGTCCCTCTTTTTTGGCTTCTGCGATCAACGCATCGATTGCCCCTGCATTCTCACAATGTACCCCTGCAAAACATCCGTATTCATTTAATTTCTTAATAATCTTATAAAGGTCACCGTCATCTACGATCATTGCCGGATAAGTCATGTAAAGCTTAAAACTGGTAATCCCTTCATTGATCATATCCTGTATTTCTCTCTCAGTTTCCTCATTCCATTCCACAACAGACATATGGAAAGAATAATCACAGGAACATTTCCCATCTGCTTTCTTATGCCACTTCTCAAGGCCTTCCTTCAGCGTATGACCACCTTTATCCTGAGACGCATAATCGATCACCAGAGTTGTTCCTCCTGCAATGGCAGCTCTTGTTCCTGTTTCAAAATCATCTGCCGTCACTGTTCCTGCCACTTCCAGGTCAAAATGTGTATGTCCGTCTATAAATCCCGGAAAAAGCAGCTTACCGTTTACATCAACTACCTGTGCATCCTCTGCTTCCAGATTCCGGCCTACTTTTACAATCTTCTCTCCATCTATAAGAACATCTTCTATAACAGACATATCCCCCGCTACTACTGTACCATTCTTCAGTAAAGTTTTCACTGTTTCTGACACCCCTTTCTTTATTATAAGTTAGGGACAAAAAGTATTTTACCCCTAACTTATCGCAATTCTCATGTTTAAAATATACCACGATTCCTATATCACTTCAATGATTTATGATTATAATCACAAATTTTTTAAGGTATTCACATTTATTTTTTTTAGGCTCTTTTTATTTCCTTTTTTTTATGATAGAATATAAAAAATGTGCAGTTTCCATGTGTCTGCACTGAACGTTTTGACGGATAAATTTATCCGCTTTACTACATGCTCATAATCGAATGACTGTTACTGCTCAGACTATAGAAGCCCCGCCCGATTCGGTTATGATCCGTTTAAAAGTTATATTAATAGGAGGAAATCAAATGGGACGACTTACTGTGTTAAAACAAATCGCTACTGATCTTGCTTCCCAGTTCGGACCTGACTGTGAAGTGGTAATCCATGATCTGAAAACTTCGGAGCCGGAACATTCCATCGTCTACATCGTAAATGGTCATGTTACAAACAGAGATATCGGAGACGGACCATCCAATGCTGTTTTTGATGCGATCCGCAATCAGGAAAAAGGAGCAACCCCCGAAGACCATACCGGTTATCTGATGAAAACAGCAGACGGCAAGATCCTGAAGTGCAGCACTTCCTACATTCATGATGACGATGGTACCCTTCATTATGTTTTCGGAATCAATTATGACATTACCAAGCTTACTATGATCGAATCTGCCCTTCATTCTCTTGTCACTCCGGAAAATAAGGAAGAGAAGCCCAAAGAGATCACTCATAATGTCAATGATCTTCTTGATCATCTGATCGAAGAATCTGTAGCTCTGGTAGGCAAACCTGTTCCTTTAATGAATAAGGAGGATAAGGTTACTGCTATTCAGTTCTTAAATGATGCAGGTGCTTTCCTTATTACCAAATCCGGAGATAAGGTTGCAAATTATTTCGGAATCTCCAAATATACATTGTACAGTTATATTGATGTAAATAAGTAAAAACAGGAAAGAATGATATAAAAACAGACCTGCATGGTACTTCTCCATCAGGTCTGTTTTTCTTCTGTTTTTCTTTTTTCATCTAGCGCCGGTATATCGTTAAATATGTTCTCTCTTTCATCTCCTTCCTCGTATGTTTTTTCGATATTCCTTTATAGACTGATTATAACACAGAACAACAGCATTTTTTCTCTTTCACGCGAACAGTAATTATATGGCGTGAATGGTATGGAAAAAGGTTGTCTTTAAATTTGAAATCTTTTATACTTGATATATATACAACATTTTGATGATAAATTTTATCAATCCTTATCAGACGGAGGTGCTGTTATGTCTGAACAGATTTTATCTACTGTTCATGGTGTCACTACCATGCTCTTTGGAATTTACTGTTCTGCATTTTTTCTTGGGATCAAACCGATCAGAAAAAATATCCTGACTATGTTTCTGTTATTTTTAGGGCAGGGACTGTTATATGTAATTGATCTGGCATTATTTGGGGAAACTCTTGCAAATATGTCCTATCCTCTGATCGTACATTTTCCATTGGTTTTATTCCTCTCCGTTCATTATAAGTATCCTCTGATTTCTTCCGCTGTTTCTGTCTTTTCTGCCTATCTGTGTTGCCAGATAAGCAACTGGACCGGATTATTCGCTTTGGCAATAACAGGATTACAGTGGTGTTATTATTCTGTGCGGATCTTAACAACAACCTTAACTTTTGTCCTTCTTTATCGATATGTATTTCGATCTACAAAAACAATTTTTACAAAGAATGCACGTGAGCTTTCCATCATCGGTTTCCTGCCATTTGTATATTACGTTTTTGATTATGCTTCCACCAAGTTTTCAACTTTACTTTATTCCGGAAATAAAGCAGTTGTTGAGTTCATGGGATTTGCATTCTGCATTGCCTACCTGGTATTTCTCATCATCTACTTTCAGGAATATGAGAATAAACAGGAGATAACGCAATACAGCAATCTTCGTGAAATGCAGCTTCAATCCATGCAAAACGAAATTGAACAGGTAAAGATCAGCAGCCAGAGACTGGCGATCCTGCGGCATGATATGCGCCACCATCTGAGTATTATTCTGACCCAGCTGCAAAACGGACATCCGGATAAAGCACAGGAATACATCCATGAAATTAATTCTGCATATGACGATACGATCATCGCCGCCTATTCCGGAAATGAAATGCTGAACTCTGTGCTTTCCATTTATCATTCCCGTTTCACAGACAGAGGATTGTCTCTTATATGCAATGTTTCTACAGGAAAAGAACTTCCATGCTCCGATCTGTCCCTCTGTACAATCCTGTCCAATGCGCTGGAAAACTCCATGCATGCACTGGAGCAGCTGGAATCACCTTCAAAATGGGCCCGGCTTACTCTTTCACAGAAAAAGAATCACATTCTGTTCCAACTGGAAAATCCCGTAGAAAAAATTCCGGCATTTGTAGATGGAGTTCCGGTTTCTACCAGAAACGGGCATGGAATCGGTGTCAGGAGTATTATTTATTATGTGGAACAATTGCATGGACAATGTCATTTTTCTATCGTGGACCATTGCTTTGTCCTGCGAATTATCATCTGACACAGGATTTCCACTGCCGGATACAATACATAACATTTATTCACTCACAGAAAGGTTTTGATAAAAATTATGAATATTGCAATTTGTGATGATGAAATACTCTTTACCCGGGAATTAAGTTCACTTCTGACTCACTGGGCGGAAAAAAATGATTTTTCACTTACCCTGTATCCATATTCCAACGGTGATGATCTGTTAACAGCTCTCCGGACAATTCCGGTAGATCTGATCTTTCTCGACATCATCATGCCATTATTAAACGGCATAGATACAGCAAGAGAAATACGCAGCATGGGACTGACTGTTCCTGTGATTTTTTTGACTTCTTCCAGAGAATTTGCCCTGGATTCCTATGATGTAAAAGCTTTTCATTATCTTTTAAAACCAGTAAATACTCTGAAACTTTTTTCTGTTATGGATGATTTTTTTAAAACTTATCATGTTCCGGCGAAAATTTTCGTCGCACATACTGCAGACGGATTCTGCTCAATTACGCTCAATGATGTAGATTATCTGGAAGCTCAGAATAAACAGGTTCTGGTCTGCCTTTCAAATGGAACTACTTTAAAAATCCGCGAATTATTTGCAAAGTGTGAAGGGGTCTTTACTCCGGCAAAAGGATTCTTTAAATGTCACCGAAGCTATATTGTAAACCTGTCGCACATAAAACAGTTCACAAGAACTATGGTCACTACCGGCATTTCCTCTGTCCCTATTTCCAGAAATAACTATTCTGCATTCAAAGATGCCTATTTTTCATATATGTTTGATTCTAACTCCGGTTAATCCGATAATTACAGCATTTGCGGGTTACTATCCCCTCCGTTCTCAGCAATACATTTCGCAGTTCACTGCTTTTCGTACACCCTCACATATTCTTATCGTTCCATTTCATGTGCCTGTTTGTAGATTTCACAGGCAGCATAATTCACACATCTGTCATGTGCACAATCCATAAATGTGAGGGTTCTTTTATCTCCTTCCATCGTATATTCGCAGCAGACAGTCTGCCCTCCATTACATGTTCTGCAAAATCCCGAAATAAACTCTTCTTCTATCTCCATTTTATCCTCCTCAATTTTCCTTATGTCTCATTATCGTTCCGAGAAACAAAAATACAGGCAACAATATATTCGTTACTGTTCACAAATATTTTTATTTATTCGTCCGTTTTTTGTTGCATTTTACAACAAACAGATTTATAATCAGTATAACATAGAAATGTGCGGAAACACTATAACAAACATAAAATAATCGTAACTGTTCAGTACCTTCACAGTTACGAGTCAAAATCCATTAAAAATCGCCTTCGGCGATGGGATTTTGACTTGTATGTCTCGGGATTTTGGCATGTTCATGCCAAAACACCTCGCGGGATAGTAGACTGCTGAATAGTTACAAATAATCAAAAAAGAGGGAAAATGTCATGAACAAAGAACTTTATGATGAGGCAATACGCTCCAATATCCTGTCACGCAAACTAATCGAACAGTTGATGGAAAGTATGAATTACAGTAGTATCTCTTTTATCAACTGGACTGTAGAGGTACTAAAGATTATTAAAACTCGTCTGGAACGCGGAGATAAAATCACAGACGAAGTATCCGGAATCACTTATGATATAAAATCTTTCCGAAATTTTGTAAGCACCAATTTTTCTTCCTATATTACAAGTCAGGTCTTCGATGCTCCTGATAAGGCAGAGAAAGTATATTTTTCTCTGGAAGCCACCGAAGACGGACATGCCTACAATATGGTTATGGCAAGTTCATCAAAGAACAAAACATATAAGTGGATTTCCAGTCTCAGCGAACGCTTTTCATTAGTGGAGATGATCGCTACCGGAATTGTATATCTTAAAGATAACAGGACAGATACATATCAGCCATTTATTTCCGGAAATGGTAAGTACTGCAGATATGACGTAAAAAAAGGACAGATTGTCGAATTATAAAATGCTGAGATTGATTTGCATCTTGTTATATTATGCATAATCTTAAGAATTGCATAATACAGAACAAACAACCATCATTGAGTCAGTACATACAAGAAAGAATCCTGCTTGCAGGATTCTCCGCCTGTGGCGGGTCGCTTCAGCGACATAATTCCTCTCCGTCGCAGTGCGATCCTGCCCGGAGGGCTTTTTTATGTTATAGGAACATTACGGAGTAATTTCCTATAACATAAAAAATCCCCTGCCATTCAGCAGGGGATTTTAATTTAATCATATTCAGATTAGTTGTTGATGAGTTTGTCTTCACCATTCCAGCTGTAAAGTTTACGGATTTCTTCGCCAACTTTCTCAGACTGATGCTCAGAAGCTTTCTTTCTCATAGCTTTGAAGTGAACCTGTGCACCTGCATCAGACATATCAAGTAAGAAGTCTTTTGCAAATGTACCATCCTGGATATCAGAAAGAATTTTCTTCATAGCTTTCTTTGTATCTTCTGTGATGATCTTAGGTCCTGTGATGTAATCACCATATTCAGCAGTGTTGGAGATAGAATATCTCATTCCTGCGAATCCTGACTGATAAATCAGGTCTACGATCAGTTTCATTTCATGAATACATTCAAAGTATGCATTTCTTGGATCATAACCAGCTTCAACAAGTGTTTCGAAACCAGCCTGCATAAGTGCGCAAACACCACCGCAAAGTACAGCCTGCTCACCAAAGAGGTCTGTCTCTGTCTCTACACGGAATGTAGTTTCAAGAAGACCAGCTCTTGCTCCGCCGATTCCAAGACCATATGCCAGTGCAAGATCCTGAGCTTTTCCTGTGTAATCCTGCTCTACAGCGATAAGACAAGGTGTTCCTTTTCCAGCCTGATACTCACTTCTTACTGTATGACCAGGTGCTTTAGGAGCGATCATTGTAACATCAACATTCTTTGGTGGTTTGATGCATCCGAAATGGATATTGAAACCATGAGCAAACATTAACATGTTGCCTTCTTCAAGGTTTGGCTCGATGGATTCTTTGTAAAGTTTAGCCTGTAATTCATCATTGATAAGAATCATGATGATATCTGCCTGTTTAGCTGCTTCAGCTGCTGTATATACCTTAAAGCCCTGCTCTTCAGCTCTCTTCCAGGATTTGCTGCCTTCATAAAGACCGATAATGACATCACATCCGGAATCCTTTAAGTTCAGAGCATGTGCATGTCCCTGGCTTCCGTATCCAATAATTGCAATTTTTTTACCATCCAGTAAGCTTAAATTACAATCTTCCTGATAAAAAATCTTGTTAGCCATTTTATTTTCCTCCTGCTAATCGTAAAAAAATTTATCGTTAAGGGATGCTCCCCTAGCAAACTATATATGTACTGTTTCTGAGACATTCTTCCATTTCCTGCATTCCGAAAAGCCTTCCGGTCTTTTCATCAGAAATAGGTTACATCCTGCGAACCTCTTGATAAACCGGTCATTCCTGTACGTGCAAGTTCGAGAATCTCGTAATCGCCCATCAGCTCAAGAAATGCCTCCAGTTTATTATGGTTACCTGTCATCTCCAGTATCATGGAATCCACACTTACGTCTGCGACTTTCGCATGGAAAACATCCGCTATGGAAATGAGTCCCTGTCTCTGCTCCGGTTTCGCAGCCACCTTGATCATCATTAATTCATGGCATACGCTGTTGTCCGGCTCCAGGATCTTAATATCTCTTACATCTACAAGCTTGGCAAGCTGATTCGTGATCTGCTCCAGAATCAGTTCATCCCCGCTGCACACAACGGTAATTCTGGAAAAACGCTCGTCCGCTGTTACACCTCCGGTAATGCTGTCGATGTTATAGCCTCTGCGGCTGAATAATCCAGATACTCTGGTTGTTACACCTGCAGTATTATCTACTAACAGGGATAATACTCTCTTCTGCATGTCCCACCTGCTTTCAACGTGTACATTTTCACCACGTTAATATAATAAATAGCTCGTATGGTTACCATTATATCAATAATCGTGATTTTGTCAATAAATTTTTCGCACAAAAACAAATGTCTTTCTGTGACGTTACTGTTCACTTCGTTCCCAGCAACACGCTTCGCGGGATATTACCAGTGAACAGTAACTCTATGATAACTTTTGTAAAAACATCAAATCAACTGCCTATATCAGATATTTATTTCTGAACTCTTCGATCATTTTCGGTTTCAGATAAAATACGGTCTGGAAAAACTTTTCCATAGAACCATAAGTCTTTTTCACTGTTTCAAAAACAGCAGCCAAATACTCCTCTTTTACATTATATATAATTGGAAGCTTCTCGGTCATTTTCTCATCTGCCTCCGGCCAGGTCTGTACAAGTCTCTGCATATATACCAGTTTGGGCTCCATATAACGGTTTGTGCGCAGATAGTCTTCATATATCACATCTTCCTCCACCCCCAGCAGACTGAGCAGAAAAGCAGTCCCGATCCCTGTACGATCCTTTCCAGTTCCGCAATGCCACAAAACAGCACCTTTTTCCTGCCTGAAAAGAATATCGATAAACTTCGCATACTGTTTCAACACCAGCTGATCCATGCATAAATTCCTGTACTGTCTGATCATATATTCTTCCATATCATCCGGGAGTCCTGCAAGCATTTTCACAAACTGTTCTCTGTTGCTGATAACCTGCACATCCTCATCCACAACCGGTACATGGTAGTATTCTACTTCTGCTATAATAGTATCCGGTTTACATTTTCTCTCTTCTGCCGAACGCAGGTCGATCACCGTCTTCAGATTGTATTCTTCTCTGAGTCTGTTCTTATCGCTCTCTGAAATGTGATAAAGTTCCCCGCTTCTCAGAAGCCTCCTCGGCAGGATGTGTCTGTCATCAGCTGTAACGATCGCACCCAGATCTCTGGTATTCGGCAGACTATGAAGAGATATCCTGCCGCCCTTCGGGAAACCTGTTGCCATATCCGGGTTTAATATCTTAAGAATGCGGATACACTCATGGATCTCTTTTTCTGTCATATCGAACTTGTATCTCTTCTTACGTCTGGTAACAATTACAAGATAATTTACACTCAGCTGTCTGTCATCACCTTCATCTGCTCCCTCTTTTCGCATATATGCCCATACAATGTCTTTACATGGAAGATTGTTTATCATCATATGTCTGGTAAAAACCAGAAATCCATCTTCTATCCTTATCTTTCCATATTTCATGATCCACCACTCCACTGTCTGCAATTTTATTACTGTTCACTCTGCTCTTAGAGCGTGTCTGAAAAATCATTCCCGCAATCTGCAAGGCATACTGAACAGCAACCATTTTTTTCAGAATAACACAGAAATCGGAATTTGACAATTCCTGTCAAACGTTTATAATCATGGTGTTATTGTGATAGTTACTGTTCACACACCACCGTCCCGCGAGGTGTTTTGGCATGAATATGCCAAAATCCCGAGACATACAAGCCAAAATTCCATTGCCGCAGGCAATCTGGAATGAATTTTGGCTACGTTACTGTGAACGGAGTGAACAGTAACTTGTGATATAGCAGTCACCTTATGAACCGTACTTTTTGTACAGAAATCATTTTTTTGAAAGGATTTATGAAAATGGAGAATCTTATTTTCTGTCTTAATGCTACAATCCCGATTTTTCTCACCCTGATGCTCGGGCTCTTTTTTCGGAAGATCGGACTCTTTGATGACACCTTTGTCAGCCGTCTGAATAAGTTCGTATTTAATGCAGCTCTGCCTGCGCTTTTGTTTCTGGATATTGCAAAGTCAGATTTCTACAGTGTGTGGAATACGAAATTTGTATTGTTCTGCTTCTTTGTCACACTGATCAGTATCGGAATTTCCACAGGACTTTCCTATCTGCTGAAACCGCGAAATATCCAGGGTGAATTTATCCAGGCTTCTTACCGGAGCAGCGCTGCGATCCTTGGAATTGCAATTATCCAGAATCTTTACGGAAACGCAGGAATGGCACCGCTTATGATCATCGGAAGTGTGCCGCTTTATAATGTGATGGCAGTTATAACACTGTCACTGTTCGCTCCCGGCGGCGGTAAACTTGATACCGCAAAGCTTATCCGAACCCTGAAAGGAATCGCCACGAACCCTATTATCCTTGGTATCCTGACAGGTATGGTGTGGTCACTGCTTCATCTGCCAATGCCAACAATTCTGAATACTGCCGTAGATAATCTCGGAAAAACAGCGACTCCTCTTGGGCTGATGGCCATGGGTGGCGCACTGAAATTCGGCAAGGCATTCGCAAGACCGAAGCCACTGATCGCATGTACCTTTCTGAAGCTTGTGGGATATGAAGCTGTATTTCTTCCACTGGCTGTGCTTCTGGGATTTTCCCATGATATGCTGGTTGCGATCATTATCATGCTTGGTTCTGCCACTACTGTAAGCTGTTATATCATGGCCAAAAACATGAAGTATGACGGCGATTTTACTTCCGGTGTGGTTATGACTACCACTCTATTAAGCTCCTTTACCATGACAATCTGGCTCTATATATGCAAAAGCCTGGGACTCATCTGATCCCAGGTTTTTTGTGTTTATATCAGCTTCAGATATTCCAGTCCGTTTCTGATTCCATAATGGAACATATCCTGTGTAATATGATCAGCCAGAGCTTTTATTTTCTCCGAACCATTTCCCATGGCAACCTTCACCGCCGCATATTCAAACATGGCGAGATCATTATTGCTGTCTCCAAACACGATCGTATCCTCCCATGGAATATCAAAGAGTCTGCACACTGCCGAGATCCCCACTGCCTTGTTAAAGCCCTTTGGGACAAGTTCAATGGTGGTTCCCGCAATCCCTGAACCACTCTCATGACGGATAATGTCATAATACTCACTCAGTTCCCTGCAGGCAGCTTCTGCATCACAGCCCTTTATCATTTTGGCACTGATCTTATTAATGCGCATACAATCTTCATTTCCCCTGATGGGACGCCATTTAGATCCTAAAGATTCTGTGATCAGATCCGTATACCAGTTCACATCTGTATTATATTCATCCTTATCATAATACATGAAATCTGCACCTTCCATAACCGGGACCAGACCATATCTGCGCAGGATTTCCACTGACTTTTTTGCAACTTCCGGGGGCATCTCTTTATTAAAAAGACGTTCTCCATCCTTTTCAATGGTAGCCCCGCAGGCACTGATCATACCGGTAAACGGAAGCTCTTCCAGATACCAGGAAACAAAGGCCCTGCTCCTGCCTGTGCAAAGCCATGCGTCATGACCGTTTTCTCTTAATTTCTTCAATGCCTCCTTTGTGCTCTGGGGTACACCCTTTTCCATATCGCAGAGTGTTCCGTCTGCATCAAAAAACACTGCTTTTCTGTTCACTTTCTTATCTCCTGATTTTTATATTTACGTTTATCTGCCAGTGTGCCGACAAGCTATGCAAAAAATACTGTCGCTGCCTTAACCAGGCTCTCTGTATCTTTCGCACCTGTTGTTTCATATACAGAGTGCATGGCAAGCTGTGCCAGACCGATATCCACTGTTTTCACAGGAACCTGGGTATTGGAAATATTTCCCAGCGTGGATCCGCCTGCCATATCCGAACGGTTCACAAAGGTCTGGTACGGCACCTTTGCCCTGTCACAGATATCCTTGAAAATTGCAGCGGACACTCCATCTGTACAATATTTCTGGTTTGCATTGTACTTGATCACGATTCCCCCGTTCAGCACCGGACGGTTTACCGGATCTGTCTTATCCGTATAGTTTGGATGGAGAGCATGGGCATTATCTGCAGAAATCATAAAACTGTCTGCAAGTGCCATATAATATTCCTCCTGGGTACGTCCCAGTCCCATATTGATCCGCATCAGAGTATCCTTCAGGAAAGCAGAAGCAGCGCCCTGTCTTGTACTGCTTCCCACTTCTTCATTATCCAGCACACAATGTACAGAAATGCTTTCTTCACGATTTCCCTGCAGGAATCCCTCCATAGAAGAGAATGCACACTGCAAATCATCCAGTCTGGGTGCAGAGACAAATTCCTCATTTACTCCCCACAGAGTACCCGGAGTTCTGTCATAAAGAAACAGATCATGTCCCAGAATATCTTCTGTCTTTACTTCTGCGGCCTCAGCCACAGTTTCCATAAATCTGCCCTTTCCTTCCTTATCGCTGAAAAGAGGCAGCATATCCTTCTGCACATTATATTTATATCCGTCATTTACTTCCCTGTTCATATGAATGGCAAGATTAGGAAGAACCAGCAAATCTCTGTCCACAGTCACCATCTTCTCTCTGATTTTTCCATCCTGACGGACGATCAGCCTTCCTGCCACTGACAGAGGTCTGTCAAACCACGGAGACAGAATCATTCCACCGTAACGCTCCACATTCAGTTTGATATAAGCATTCTCCACCTCTATCTCAGGATTCTCCTTGATCTTAAGGGAAGGGGAATCACTGTGGCTTGCCATAATATGAAACTTCCACACAGGCTTCTGCGGAATGGAAAAAGCTATGATCGCAGAATGATTTCTGGTCACATAATAATTTCCGCCTTTTTTAAGCTTCCAGTGATCCTCCTCTTTCAATTCTTCAAAGCCTTCTTTGTCAAGCCTTTTGGTCATCTCCGTCACTGCCTGAAATGCAGTGGGGCTTTTCTCTATGAATTTCAGTAACTTCTTTGCTGTTTTTCTGTACATAGTTTGATTCTCCATTTGAATGATTAATCAAGCGGATATTCGCAATCCGCTTCGCTACTTGCTCATAATCGAATAACTGCTTCGCAGTTTATCAGAAGGAGCTTGCACTCCTCCTGATACAAGCAAGTCCCCACCCACTGCTTATTACTTTTCGCAATTGAAGCAGGGGACTTACTTAATTCGGCTAAAATGCTACCTGATTTATACTGTTTCTTATTATAATCAGTCTGTCCTGGTAATAAAAACAGCAGTCATTATTTCCATAAGAAATATGTGCTGCTGCTTTTATATCAGTCTTTAATGATCAGAGCCATAAAAACCAGATCTGTATTTCCTGTATTTGCAAGTGCATGTCCATGATTGTCCGGTGTGAATGTAATATCTCCGGCTTTTACCGGACGATAGGTACCGTTGTCATTGTATTCGCCCTGTCCCTGTAAAATATAATAGGTTTCACTTTCTCCATGATGTTCATGATATCCCAGTGAACATCCCGGCTCCAGAGTTACCTGTGCATACAGTCCACATTTACCATTCAACTGTTCTGCATCAAGGATTTCTTTGATGATTACGTGACCATTTCCACCTGCCATGTGTTCTTCGCGTCTGATTTTCATAATTTTTTGCCCTCCTGTAGATGTTTTCTCTTTTATAGAATTTCCATTGAATATATCATAGCACTGTTTGTAAAAAATGGCAAAGTAAATATCAATGGAACATTCAAAAAAATATCGTTACTGGTTACTGTTCACTTTATTTTGCAGTATTTTCAGATTTGTTCAGAAGGCTGTCCAGAAGCTGCGAAATGGTCTGATTTAACACAGGATGTCGCAGATACGGAGCAATCTGATTCATTGGTACAAGAACAAAATCGCGGTTGTGCAGATCAATATGAGGAATATGAAGATCTGGCATATCAATGATTTCCTGATCATAAAACAGGATATCCAGATCCAGTGTTCTCGGTCCCCAGTGGATGATACGTTCTCTGTTTGCCTCCTGTTCTAACTGATGCAGTCGCACAAGCAATTCCTCAGGAGTAAGAAGTGTCCGCATTTTCAGGACTCCATTTAAAAATTCATCCTGATCAGTAACTCCGTAAGGTTCTGTGATAAGATAATCGGAAATTGCCTCTACACGGCATCCTTTTGTCTCTGCCAGACCACGGATTCCATTGTCTATATACATCTTTTTATCACCCATATTAGAGCCAAAAGCAATGTAAGCAGTATGCCACTTCCGCGTGATTTCCACAGATACGGTTTTCAGAGGAAGACCAACCGGTGCCCAGGGCTTTTCGATCTTCAGAGTGATTTTTTCAAGTCCGGAAAGAGAGCAAAGAAGCATTTCTGCAAGATTCTCTGCAAGAGATTCCAGAAGTTTATAAGTATGTTTTCTGGTGAAATCAGTAATCATATGGCTGACTTCGCCATAGTTTATGGAGGCAGACAACTCATCAGTTAATCCCGCCAGACGTGTTCTGGTAAAAAGCGTGGCAGAAATAACAAATTTCTGTCCCAGAACATTTTCCTCGGGATATACACCATGGTTTGCAAAAATCTCCAACTCTTTAATTTCTATTTTATCTAATCTGGTCTCATCCATAACAGCAAATCCTTTCTGTATGTTGTTTATATTTACCATCTGTTTTGTGCCAGTAATTTATCTGCGTCCCAGGATTGCTTCTGTCATCTGGATCACACGCTTGTTTTCTTTAACATCGTGGACACGAACAAAAGAGCATCCCTTCATTACGCCAATTACACTGGTAGCCAAAGTCCCCTCCATGCGCTGATCTACAGGAAGATCCAACGCCAGTCCAATCATGGATTTGCGTGATGTACCAAGGAGAACCGGAAATCCCAGATTCTGAAAAAGCTCCAGGTGATTCATTGCTTCCAGATTCATTTCAAATGTTTTTCCAAAACCAATTCCCGGGTCAAGCATGATTTTTTCATCTTTAATGCCAGCCTGTCTTGCAAGATTGACACATTCCTGTGTTTCGGCGAGCATATCAATGAGAAAGTTTTGATATTCTGTATTAGATTTGTTGTGCATCAGACAACAGGCCACATCATATTTTGCGATCACAGCTGCCATTTTCGGATCATATTTTAATCCCCAGATATCGTTAACCAGGTCAGCTCCTGCCTGGATAGAGCTTTCAGCAACACTGCTCTTAAAAGTATCTACAGAAACAGGAATGTCAAAATGTTTTTTGACCGCTTCAATAACAGGAAGAACTCTCTGCGCTTCCTCATCAGCACTGACAGGTGTATGACCGGGACGTGTAGATTCGCCTCCGATATCAATAATATCTGCACCATCAGCAATCATTGCCTCTGTATGTTTCAAAGCTTCATCCATATGATTCCATTTGCCACCGTCAGAAAAGGAATCAGGGGTAACATTTAGAATTCCCATTATGTAAGTATGATTCTTAGTATCAAAAAAACGGTTTCCAATTTTCATGAGCAGAGCCCATCCTTTCTTTTATGCTTATGAAGAAGATCAGTATTCAATTTTCATATTTTTTTTATCATCAGACCAATAGCATTCAGAAGCAGCGGAACATAAAAAACAATTTCTGGACTGCTTATCCGCTTTATAAAGAAGTGCTGCCAGCGTACTGCGGGAATCTCCTTTTCGGTGATGTCCAATGGAAGACAGAATCAGTTCTTTTTCCTGTTCTGTAAAGTGCAGATCTGTCAGAATTTCCCGTGCGATTTCTACTCCTGCAATATCATGGGGAATGTTGTACTGATATTGCTGTGCACGTCCGATATCATGAAGAAGTGCTGCTGCATAGATAAGCTCTTTGGGCAGCTCCAGATGTTCCTCCAGTGCATAAATGTACATCAACCGTGCAACATCCAGAAAATGTTCAGGGGTATGACGGCAGAAGATCCGTTCACTCTCAAGTTCCTGTATTTTTTTATAATGTTCCTGATAAACCAGGTGCCTCCAGATCTGATTGACACGATCCATATCTGAAAAATTGTTATTCATCCTTTTACCATAGAAAGGAACATTTTCTGCAGTTCCTTATCTTCTGTAAACGCACCACGGGTTACAGTAGTGATCGTTTTGCTACCTGGTTTTTTTATTCCGCGCATGGTCATACAGGTATGTTCCGCTTCCAGCATTACCATAATTCCTTTTGGATCCAGAGTACGCTCCAAAGCATCTGCGATCTGAACGGTAAGCCGTTCCTGGATCTGTGGTCTTCTGGAATAAACCTCTACTGTACGTGCCAGTTTGCTCAAACCGGTAACTTTGCCGTTGGGGATGTATGCAAGATGAGCTTTTCCATAAAAAGGCATCAGATGATGCTCACACATGGAGTAAAATGTGATGTCTTTTTCCAACACGATTTCATTATTTTCTACAGGAAACTGCTTTAACAGATGCTGGTCCGCTTCATGACCAAGACCTCCGTAAATTTCTTCACACATGCGGGCAATCCTGTCAGGAGTATCAATCAGACCTTCCCGTGTGATATCTTCACCGATACCTTCCAGAAGCAGACGGACTGCCTGCTCAATTTTCGCTTTGTCAACCATTAAAAAATAACCTCCTTTGTATTTTTGAAATGGAGATTATCCTTTTGACCAAAGTCAAGCGGATATTCGCAATCCGCTTTGCTACTTGCTCATAACCGAATAGCTGCTCCGCAGTTTATCAGAAGGAGCTTGCACTCCTCCTGATACAAGCAAGTCCCCACCCACTGCTTATTGCTTTTCGCAATTGAAGCAGGGGACTTACTTGATTCGGTTAAAAAGGATATCTCCAATTGTGATAGAATGTATGTCGAAAACATTCCCTAACACAATATGAGATATCCTCTTATATTGTTTGCAACGGGTGCGGATAATATACCGTAAGACGCACTTTTCGTTTCAGTGACAACTCCCCATTCACCGAACACTTGACGCATAAAATCCTATTTTGCATATCATTCATTTCGGTATTCAGTATACCATGTAATACGATAATAGAAAAGGTTTTTTCTGACTTTTCAGAATAATTTTTTCTGTTTTCACTTTTCCCAGTGAAACATTTTTCGCATTTACCACTCTTCACATTTAATATCACTTATCTGTTCGATTGGAATGACCGTTTGATCTGTCATGATCATGGTATGCTCATATTCATCTACCTTTTTTACAATACCAGAATACGTAACATAGGATCCGCCGGCTTTTTTTGCATCGGGAATAAAATAAGTTATCGATACATTCTGTTCTATACCGATATTATTTCTGATTATATTGATTTTTTCATTCAGCTGAGCAATCACTTCCTCGCTCAGTTCCAATCTTTCATCGGTTAATCTTGCTGTTTCTTTTATCGCAGCATCATGCCCGGTCAGAGCCGCAAAAGGAGCAAATTGTGCTGCCCGATCCCGAAGTGGCATTTGCGGATGATTCTTAGAGACTGGATGTGGCAAATTGATGATATCTTCATAAGAATTATTTTTCATCCTTTTCCAACTCCTTTACGCCTTATGTCCGCCAATTTGTTCATTTCTGTCCCTGGCGGTTGCACCTTCCTGAAGATTCATTCCCTTCAGTACAGCGTTTTTTCCAAATTTCTTCTTGATACTGAGCATTGCCTCCTGCATACGTTTCTCACGATCCAACGCATCCTCTTCCTCTTCCTGCTTTTTCCTTTGTGCCTCATAATCCGTAAAAAGATCCAGCTGCTCATACAATTCTTCTCTCTCTACAGAGCTTTCATCCACAAGCCTGTTCGCTGTGATATTAATTCTTCTGATAAGCAGGTTTCTGTCAACAATCCCGTCATATAGTTCTATTACTGCATCCGTTATCAGTTTTGTTGAGGAAGTCTGCCGTTTCAGATTGGTCGTTCCATGTGCGTGTTTCGGAATTCTTCTTCCATAACGGTCGATCGTAACCTCTCCATGATACTGCTTTTTCCTGTCGGCATTGTTCAGATTCTCAATATCATAACCAACTGTCAGCACGATCTGATCTGTGACAAGCTTCTTATCCACCAAATCCAAAACCATCTGGTCCGTCATCTCTTTGACGACTAATTTTGCTTTTTCAAAGTCATAAGGACAATGAAGTACCTGCCCGGAACAAACACTGTTCGTTTCCGGTTTGTAAGCCTTGACCATTTTCATTGTACAGGGCTCATATCCCCAGGCATGATCGATCAGCAGCTCTGCATTAACGCCAAACAGTTTATATAGCAGATCTTCGTTATATAATTCATTCTCTTTTCCGATGGAACATCTGGCAATATCACCCATCGTATAAAGGCCATATTCTTCCAACTTCTTTGCATATCCCTTTCCGACTCTCCAGAAATCAGTAAGAGGTCTGTGGCTCCAGAGTTTCCTTCGGTATGACATTTCATCCAGTTCTGCAATTCGTACACCATCTTTATCTGCTTTAATGTGCTTCGCCACGATATCCATCGCAATCTTACACAGATACATATTCGTTCCAATTCCGGCAGTTGCCGTTATACCTGTCGTTTTCAGCACATCCTGTATCATGGTCATTGCAAGTTCCCTTGCTGTCATATTATAAGTATGCAGATAATCCGTTACATCCATAAATACTTCGTCAATCGAATACGGGAAAATATCTTCCGGTGCAATATATTTCAGATAAATGCTGTAAATTCTGGTGCTGTATTCCAGATAAAGAGCCATCCGGGGAGGCGCAACAATATAATCAATCTCCAGTGCAGGATTGGTATCTAATTCTGTACTGTCATCAGAAGAACCAATAAATGTTCTGTTCGGTGCTTTCCACCTGCGAGCGCTGTTGGCTTCTTTTACTTTTTGAACAACCTCAAATAAACGAGCCCTTCCGGGTATCCCATAACACTTTAAAGCTGGAGATACCGCAAGACAGATAGTTTTTTCTGTTCTGCTTTTATCCGCAACCACAAGATTAGTCCTCAAAGGATCTCTATTTCGCTCTTTACATTCCACAGACGCATAGAATGACTTAAGATCGATTGCAATATAGGTTCTTTCCTTTTCCGTCATTCTGCACCTCCCAATTCTCCTGTGTTCCGTTTGTGATTATTTCTCCTTATCCATTGCCATATGTATCATTTTTTCAAAAGACGCTCTGAAATGCTCATCATCTTCTGCTGTTCGTTTTCGTGGTCCTTTTAAGTGATTCTTTCCGGATGCCCTTCGTGCCTTCTTATTCAGATGCCGCTCCATAAGCATCTGGTCAATATTCTCATTGGTATACCATTTCCCGGATTGATGAATCGCATATGCGCCCTTTCCAAGAGCCATTGCCGCCACTCCATAATCCTGCGATACAACAACATCGCCTTTATGACAAATGCTGATCAGTTTATAATCCACTGCATCTGCTCCGGCTCCAACTACGATCACTTCACTGTAATCAGATGATAACACATGATTGGCATCACACAACAACGTTACCGGAAGATTGTGCTCTTTTGCAGCTCTTTCAACAATACCGACTACCGGACAGGCATCTGCATCAACAAAAATCTGCATATTTTCTCCTACTTTAATTATACCTGAATGGAGTGCGAACCTCAATGAGATTACCACTGGGATCATACAGCCTTACAAGTTTCTGGCCACCTGCAAGTTCTGTCAATTCTGTGGCATATCGAACGGAATACTTACCAGATTCATATTTTGCAATCAATCCATCTATATCAAATTCCTCGAAATACAGTTCCATCATGTTATTGAATGGCGTAGAAGTCTCATCCAGCGTCTTCCCCCATAGACCGGCATCCTGCAAAACAAGTCCCTCCGATAAGATCACATTACCTTCATTCTTAAGAATCACTTGCAGTCCAAATACGTCCCTATAAAACTTTATGGATTTTTCTATATCATCCACCACGATCAATACATTTTTCAGCATATCCGTCACCTCGCAATCCACTTTGGTTATATAATTTTTCCGAACAAATGATCAATCTCATGCTGGCAGATCTGCGCCGTCCATCCAGACAGTTTCTGGCGCTGTTTTTTCCAGTTGAAGTCATAATACTCTACTTCAATTTCCTGGTATCTGGTCGTCTTACGAACACCATCCAGGGACAGACAGCCTTCTTCTGTCTCATACATATCATGCTTTGAAACAATCACCGGGTTAAACATAACAACATCTATAAATCCCATATTCACAATGATGATATTCTTCCTTACACCAATCATATTTGCAGCCATACCAACGCACCGTTCCCGGTTCGCCTGCAGTGTGTCCTGCAGATCCTTCCCAATCTGGATATCTGCTTTTGCAGCTGGCTTGGATGGCTGACCTAAAAAGAAAATGTCTCTTACAATTTGCTTTACCATTTATTTTCTCCTGTATTTAATTTCTAATTCTTATTTATCCTGACCGGAAATCTTTCTCATCGGCTCAAGATTAATTTTACAGCATCAATCAGATCCTCACTGAATCCTTCAAGCTCATTCATCGTTATTACCTTATCTCTGACAAAATACGCAATATCTACCGACTTACGAAGTTTGATCAAAACACCTGGATGTTTCTTATCCTGTTTTATTCTCTTGTGAACCTCACATGACTGAAGTCACGTGCTTCCAGACGCTTTAGGCGCCAGACTGAATATCGGCGGATACGCCTGTAACTTAGGTGCGCAGTTATGCGTATTTCCCATGCCGGATATGGCTGGTTCCCACATTACAGGTAGTCCGCTGTATATCTGCCTGTATCTATGCTGCTTTTAAAAATTCCATTTCTGAATGGAGTTTCCTCAGATCTGCATAGACACATGAGGTTCTACGCTTTACAGAAGGGACTTTTGCCTCCAGTAAAGACCTTTCCGTTGCCGGAAGGGGTTTTAAAAGTTCCCTTATAAAGTATCTCGCCCCTATATTACAGGATGCTGACAGGTCACAATGATATCGTTTTCCTGTCTGGAAAGTACAGAGGCTATGATTTTCCCAGTCACGTGTTACCACCCCGGAACCATCATAAGCCAGTCTGCTGGTATTCCATGCACAGATTCTGGATACCCGCATCCCTTTCCTGTGTGCCTGATGTTCACAACACTTCTGGATATCTCTTTTTCTCCACAGGTGCAGTTTCTGCTTTTTCTTTCCCGATATCTTCCCCTGCATCTCCAGATACTCGAACACGATCACATCTGCATGGTTTTCTTCCGCATATCTTACAATCGCACCTGCAATCTTTTTGCCCAGTTCTGTATTCAGACGTTTCGTATATGCCCATCTTCCCTGTGTCTGCGCAGAACCATGTTCCCTCTGGAATCTGCGGATCCGTCCCAATGTACGGTACATCCGGTCTTTTTCACTGGGATGATCGATAAATTTTCTTCCCAGGACAGTTCCGTCTGCCCGCATGATGGTACAGACTGCATCGGTATTGATCCCTAAGTCCACACTGCAGATGATCTGTTCTTTCACAGGTGTTTTGGTAAGTGTTACTTCTTCTGTATAGGAAAAACGCAAAAAGTATTTCCGGTGTCTCTTTTCCAGAGTCGGGGCAGATGCCTTTTTCCCTGACCAGCATTTTCTCAGATATTCCATATCCGTATGATCCAGACGTACACAGGACCATTTCCAGTCATGACCATCATAGAGTTTCAGGTATGCTTCGTCTTTCCCTTCCGCGCCTTCACGATACAGGACATCACGGTAGAAGACCGGCATGGCGTGATTTTCATATACAAGCTTTGGTTTCCCGCTCTTTCCGTCGGTCTTTTCCCATAGATCCAGCCGTGTTTTATAAGAGGATACTGTCCCCAGTGCATGCCGGATGGCAGATCTGCGCAGATAGGAAGGCATCTTTGGGAACCGGATATCAAAATCAAAACAGGCATGGTTTTTCTTCGTAGTATGTACCAGATGTTCTGCAGCATTAAAACGCCTCTTTGCATCCGGGATTTCTGCTAATTCTTCCCATACCTGCACATAAATCCCAATCAGATAGCTGACAGCAGAACGGTAGATCTCCAGTGTCTGGCGGATCGGGATATTCTGTTCTCGTAATTCTACACCATAACTGGATATTATCTGCATTTTTATTTTTCCCTGATAACTATTTTCTCAGATTCTGTTGTTTTTTCTACTACCCATGGATATATTTTAGCACATATAGCGCTAAAAATAAACATATGTTTTCCTTTGGGTAAAAAATTTGCGCGTCTAACTCATCATAATCCAACCCGGCATCCGCAAAAATATCGCTCTTATCATCGTCATCAAATATATTTTTTTCATTGTTCTTCATCATTTCGTCCATGAACTGAAACTGTGCAGCACGTTCCCAGCTATCCAATTTTCCATCTCTGTTAAAATCAAACATCTTATCAAATCCAAACATGATTTTCCTCCCTCAGGATTCCTTATTCTTCAATTTCCACTTCCGATTTCTTAACCTTCTTTTGGTTATCCAGAAGGCTCTTTTTACTGATGCTGCAGATTGTTCCGTGATTTGTGACAAGCACTACTTTTACTTTTGCCTTCTTTCCAATTTTGTCATAAATTCTTCCGGCACTCATGGAATCACCGATTACTGTATAAGAGCTATTTGCCACATATCCAATCTTTCCCAGACCTTCGTAAGTTACTTTAATTGCTTCCTTGTCATACTCATTGTCTGGTTCTTTTTCTAAGCAGATCTTCGTTCCTTTTTTTAGAAATTCTTTTCCGAAATAGTGCTTTGTTCCTGTCAATGTGAAATAGACCTTGCTCATGTTCCTTCCTCCTTCTCAATCTTCCATAAACTCGAAATATTCCTGTTCACTGGCAAATAAAATGTATCTGCCTTCTACATATCCCATATATCCGTTGCTTGTGTCACAACCTTTCATCTGCCAGTCCCCCTTGGTTTCTTTTTCTAATGTTATCAGTTTACACCAAATGGCTGTGCAAAAATCCCGACAACCACTACTGTTCAGAAATTAGCTGAACCAAAAAACCAATGGTGCAGACTGATAACAGTCAAAACCATTGGTTTTCTTTATCCAAATATATTCTCTGGTTCTTCTACAATTTTTATTTTACTTTTTCCAACTTGTTATTTGCATCAAAGCAAACCTTGTCCCCTTCATTGATGTTACATTCATAGAGCATAGCATCCTCTGCTTTTATCTTTATTTCTTCGTCTGAAGAATTCGTAAGCGTCACTATTGCCATGACTGGCATTCCTTTCGGTCGCTCTTCACAACCGAAGTCCAGGTCTTCATCAATTCGTTTTACTGTGTATATCATAGCAATTCCTCTGAAAATAATGTTAAAAATCAGTTCTCCATGTTCCTTCGAATTTTCTCTATCAAAGTGACATCTGCCGGTAGCCAGGCAACGCTGTCCAGTTGATCCTTCGTAAGCCATTTTGCGGCTTCCGCTTCTTTCAGTTCCAGGTGACCGGCTGTGACCTCTGCCCAGAAGCAGTCCATGAAAAGGTGAAAAGTGGGATAGTCATACTCTATAGTGTCAATCAAACCCCCTACCTTAATTTCTGTATCCAGTTCTTCCATGATTTCTCGCTTTAATGCTTCCTGAGGTGTTCCACCTGCTTCGATTTTTCCTCCAGGAAACTCCCAGCCACCTTTCGGCTCACCGTAACCACGAGCCGTTGCAAAAATTTTATTCTTTTCTTTCATATTGTCACAGATAACTGCTGCAACTACTTTTATTGTCTTCATTTGTTTCGTACCTCAAATCATTTATGCTGTAATATTTGACTGTAAATACCGTAATAAATCTTCTCTCACCGGATGCTGCATTTTCATCGTTACTTTCGTGATCGGTTGCATACGTCCGCGATTATCTTCTTTCCGGGCATTTCTGGCTTCCACCACAGTGAATTGTCCCATGTAATAAAAGCTTGTTTCCGCATCTGACTTTTTCACAAGCAAGTGCTTTCTTTCAGCTTCAAGTACATCTTTCATATATGAACTATCCAAGCCTTTCCCAATCTGAGAGTCCCACTTAAAAATCAGATCATCCGCAAAAGCATCCGCATAATCAGGTTTTCCATCTACATAGTTTTTTTCATCCTGACTTTCTTCTTTGTGATATGTAATAAAAATGAAAACATCATCTTCAATTCTTTTCATACCATACATAATAGAGGACAAATCCTTGCCACAGTTCATAAGAAGGCTTACATCTCTTCTGGAATATTTTTCGTATAATACAAACGGACTATCCACAATTCGCCCCGGAAAATACTTATCCTTATATCTGGCAATACCGACTTTTATAGTATCTTCCACCTGTGTGTAGAACTGAATATGCGCAAGTCTTTCTGTATAACTTTGCAGTCTTCGGATCATTCCTGATTGATCATTTTCCAGAATATCAATCTGGCGAAATTTCTGATATTCTGCTTCTTTACTCACGAAATGTCCTTGCAGCACCTGAATTGCTTCATTTACCTGTGATGTACTGATTTTAATTCCATAGGTCTTTTGATATTCTTTTATAAAATCTGCAACCCCTATATGATCTCTGTAAAGCAATTGACTTAATATTGCAAGCTCATCAGGGCGTACTCCTGAGAGAATCGTTTTGGACAAATACTCCAGTGTTAATTTCTCCTGTTCGCTTAGACTATTCTTGTATTTATCCTTTTCCATTGCCTGCATAAAGGCATAATATGTTTTATATTCTCTAACAATTACCAGTGGATCAATTTCCTGATTTTCATAGAAATCATACAGAAGTGGAACCCGTCCTAACCGATTCTTCAGAGAAACATAGCTTTCTTTGATCAGAGTTTTCATCCCTTTGATTTTATCGATGGACTTAAATATCTTATCTTTGGAAATCTCATCAAAATGAACAGTTGAAGCCCCTGGTATTGTACTATTTCCACTGATTACATATTTACGGATTACATCAGCGTTATAAGAACGGTCTCCTGATAAAGCTACCGGAATCATAAAGTTATTATTATAATTTCCAATAAAATCCAAAATAACAACATATTCTTTCCCTGGTGCCTTTCTAAGTCCTCGTCCCAACTGCTGAATAAATACAATGGGAGACTGCGTTGGTCTAAGCATAATGACTTGATTCACCTCAACGATATCCACACCTTCATTTAATATATCTCGCGAAAAAATATAATCCAAGGGCTGCATTTCTTCCGTTGCATCTGCTTCATCCATTGCCAGTCTCTCGAATGCTTCCTGCCGTTTTTCTTCATTATCAGCACCACTAAGAGCAATTGTACGGTATCCCAGAGCATTAAACTTTCTTGATAATTCTTCACACTCCTTAACACGACTGCAAAAAATAAGTCCCCTTACACGATCGCCACTGTAGCCATAATATTCCGACTGTTCGATCACATGCCTCACTCTCTCATCACTGGTAAGCTGATTGAATTCCTCATCTGTCAACTTCGCAGCCTGCAATGTTTTATCATCCAGGGAAATAACCTCAATGATACCAAAATAATGAAACGGACAAAGAAGATTATCTTCCATTGCCTGCTGTAGACGGATTTCATGAGCGATTTGATAATGGAAAATCTCATATATATTTTTGCCTTCCTGATTATCATCTCTTTTATCCGGTGTCGCAGTCATACCCAAAAACAGTTTCGGATTGAAATAATTAATGACCTTGGTGTAAATATTGTTAGAACTGTGGTGAGCCTCATCAGTGTATGTCAAGATAGGTCTAAAAGATTTTTCTGCCATATTTTAGATGGCAGAAAAAATTATCCCCTCACGTTAATATTTCATCTAACAACTCAGCATATTCATGATTTAAAGAAACCATCATCAATTTATACCACATTTCCCGAGTATACTTACCACCCTATTCTCTATATCTTCATTGTTCCAAGCATTTCTTTTAACATGTGTTGCACATCAATAACATACTCTATGCAGTTTTTGGCAGATGTAATTGTCAATTTGTCTCTATGGGCAGACGGATTTCTATAATCCAAACGCACTTTTTCTATAAAGTGATAATCTTTTTCTATCTCACGTTCGGCATTGCGTCTATCTGATGACTTAAACAAACTACGTGTTGCATAATCTAAGAAATCTAGCCTTGTTCCGTTATGCCCTCTTGAATAACCAATTATATTACCATCATTATCATAATCTCTTTTATATCCTACTATTGGAACCACAGAGCCAAGAGTAAACTCTCCATCTGGTATTATTTCATCAGTAACTTGCCCGTGTACTCTCTGTCTTAAAACATGAGGCCACTGAGACACCCCTATATATTTTCTATTCAAGAAATCTTTATATTTATCAAAGAATCGTTTTGTTGTTTCCACTTCCAGTGCTTTTGTAACTAAAAGACATACCCCAGAATAATCCATAGAATTCTTGTCTGGCATCTTTATCATACTGTCGTAATTGCTCTTTGCTGTTATTAGAAAAGTTTTACTCTTCTCATCAAGTTTATCCCATACTTCTTGGGTTAATTCCCCCACAAGATATTCTTTATAGTATATATTATCCGAAACAGCTATAACGTTTCTGGTAAGTTCTCCAACAATTTCTGCAACTTTATCTTGAAGTTTCTTTAATGCAATTTCCTTTACATCTTCGTCAGTGCTTTTAAGTTCCTCAACTAATGATTCTCGAATCTTTTGTATCTGCTCAAATGATTGTTCAATCACCTCATGAGATATTCCAATACTACTAAAAGCTGTTTTCATAAATGAAATCATTTGATCCTGTTGTGCGATACGAGAATCTTTTTCAATTAACTGTTCTTGATACTCTTTCTCACGTGCCTCCAAATCCTCGATTTTCTTGTCTCGCTCATCCGCCTGCAATAAGGCTTTTAGCCTTTCTATTTCCGCGGCCTGGGTTTTAATAGTCTGCTGATCTCGCATCTGCTTAAAAGCTTTCATATATGCTTGAAGCCTATTTACCCTATTCTGAGTCTCATTTCGCTCTTCTTCTGCTTTAACACGTTCCGTAGTCAACCAATCAGATACAACAGAAATTTCATTCTTTATGAAAGATGTTTCTGTTTCATCAGCATATCTAATGTCTCTGATATCAAGTAGGTCTTTTGTCTCATATACGCAAACAACGGGTGTGATGCGCTCTGCATATGCCATTAGTCTCTTGGCCTGCATAGAGTCAACCACTTGATTTTTCTCAACAATCTCTTGTCCTGGTTCGAAAAACGAAACCGTGACTACGTTGCTATTTTTGATTTTATTAGAGATTTGTTTTCTATCATATACAGCTAAATCATGAAGCAGACAATACTTATATTTTTGATTTTGATCATGTAAAAATTCATTAATTGTTACACAATATATTTTATTAGATTTACCTAATTTTGCTATTTCGACTTTTGTCTGCTCACAATTCGCTCGATAGCGAAACACTATCATACAGCTCTCAGAATAACGTTTTATAATTTCATCTGCCAAAAATATGGACGTTATGCTTTTTCCTAAACCAACTGTCATGGCAACGCTAATTCTCTTTGCGCCAGACTCTATTTTATTAAATATATTTTCTATACATTCACGCTGATATGCCCTTAAACATACATCCATAACTGCTCCCTCTTATATCTTACCCTTTGGATCAATTTTTCCTTTAGTGATAATTGCAAGTGCTATACTTCCTGCAGTGGCAACAACACACAATGCTCCTTTTCCGAAGTTCTTAGCCTTTTGCGCCTGTTCATTTCTACAATTTTCACAATACTTATGTTTATATCCTTCCGGTAAAGGTCTTTGACACTTCTTGTTTTTACACTTCTTATCCATCATCTTCTGCTCCTTCTTCAATTAGATTCTGTTCTTGATTACATGGCAATGCCTGAATTCTCTTTTCAATATCTGGCAATGTCCTTGACCAATAATTCTCTGGAGATGGGTCAATTAGATCTAATCTCTCTACAAGTCCAGGAACCGCAAGATAAGTCTTCTGAACAAACTCTCCATAATAAGCTAAACTTCTTCTTGCAGCTGAATCTTCTCCAAGTTCCTGATATGCAATAGCTTCTGCAAGAGATACCATATTTACGGCACATAAGCTTTCTCGAATTTCATTCATCCTAGAATTAATTTTCTCGGGTGTTGCTCCACCAATAATTTTCCCAAAGAAAGATTCAGGCTGATCCGTAATAAATCCAACATTTGTCTTTTGACTAAGCATTAAAAGATTTCTGCTATCCTCCGCATCTGAAGCAATTTGTATCAAGGCCATTGCTCTAAGTTCAGGATTCTTTATTTCCATAGCCTGAAGTAATTTCTGTTGGCAGCTATACGCAGTAGCAAGACGGTCATATTCTTGTCCCATACGGACTTCTTCTACAGCAAGTTGAACAATCTGTATCTGCTCTGCAATCTGAGCCATCTGCATTTGAGTGGCATAATTTGTCATTGCTTGTGTAACTTCCGGAGCCATCTTTACATTTTTTAATGGTATAGTTGCTACAATTTTCTTAGTCTCTGGATTAACAAGGTTGGCCATAAGTGATCCATCCTTTTTTGTCATTAATTTCAGCGCACCTTTGGCAATCTGCTGTTTTTGTTCATCCGTAAGAACCGCCTGAAGAGTAACATCTGGAATATTTGCTTTTACCAAATTCACAATTGCTGGAGCCGAGTATAGCATCTGCTCAATTTTCTTGAATGTAGCTTTTGCATCCTTCAATAGTGGCTTTGCCACATCTGGAACTGTTGAAAACTGTTCAACAATTTCACCACTATATTCTGATGTATCAACAACCTCGATATCGTCCAGTGTTATATAAATCACTTCATCATCCATTTCAAAATAGTCCTTTCTTATTATTTTCTATAATAGGACATGTTTTTTTCGCATATTACCCTTCCCGCTTCACATACATAATCTCGATATCATATCCAAGTGATTCCATCATCTGCACAAAGGTCTTATTCACAACACCATCAGTCCTTTTGATGATACGGTTCACGTAGGCTTTTGTGGTATCAATATCCTCTGCAATCTGCACCTGAGTCTTGCCCTGCTCTATACACTTTGTCTTTACATCCAGTTCGATATTATTTCTTACCATAGTAGCCGTCCTCATAATTACTATCGGTTATCTTTTTCATATAATTTATAGTACATCAAAATCCTTAATTTTTCAATCAAAAAAGAAGCCAGTCAGACTCATCATCCAACCGGCTCCCGTCTTAAATCCCTATGAATTTTCTCACTTCATCCTTGAATTTCCAAACAATCTCCACATGCTCTGGATCCGTTACAACAACCTTCGCAATCAGTTCCTGCACCATTGCCTGTGTCAGTTCATCCGCTCCGGAATACTTCTTCATCACACTAAGTGTCTGAGATAAGCTGTCATCCTTCACAGTTTCCGCTGCCTTAAGCTTCTGCTCCAATTCTGCTATATCAGCTTCAATCTTTTCAGCAAGTCTGCCAAGGTCTGCTCTTCTTCTCTGGTACACATCCTTATCTAGCTGACCTGCCATAAACTGATCCACATTTGCAAATCTGTCCGACTCACATTTTTCCTTATCTTGCTGCAGTCTGGCAAGCTTTTCAGCCAGAAGCAAATTATCCTGTCTGCTGACATTATTCTGCTTGTCCAGCTTCATCTTAAATGCATCCGTCATATCGAGCAGCTGCCTTACCACAAACCAAACAACTGCACTCAGTTCATCTTCAATAACATACCTCTTGCAGCATCCGTCTTCTCCAACCTGCTCTTTAGCATGTGGACATCCAAAATACTTATAATTCTCACCACGGAAGGAATATGTTTTGTACGACATTGCTCTTCCACAAGTACCGCACTTTACTTTGCGATACAAAGGATAAGTTTTGGGTGCAAATTCTGCTCGAACGGTACGCCTATTCTGAAATCGGCGGTACATTCATTCTGATTTAGCGGTACGCGTTTTCTGCTCAAAGCGGTACGTTTTTCCTTTATTATTGTGATGTAACTATTATTCATCACAGTGCAAAGGAGAAACTATTATGCACGACTACAATACTATTCTTGGAGTCATAGAACTTCGGCTCAGTAAAGTCAGTTATGACTCTGTACAAAAACGTTACCGGATCGAACGGAGCGGGATTGCATTAATCATGAACCGCTACAAAGATTCAGGCTTATCATTGGATAATCTTCGGCAAATGCCAGCCTCAAAGGTGGTTGATCTCATCTATCCAAAAGAAAACCTTCGACATAAGGATATTCCACTGCCTGATTTTGAAAAAATACATGAGCAGATGATCCAAATGGGAAAACATGCTGACTTGAGTTTTCTATGGATTGATTATAAAAAAGAGCATCCCAACGGTTACCAGCTCGCTCAGTTTTATAAGCTGTATCGTGATTTTATGGTAGATGCTTATGGTACTTCAAAAACATCTATGCCTGTGGAACGGATCCCTGGTGAAAAGATGTATATTGACTGGGTAGGCGACCAGCCGGAACTGCTATTGGACACAACAACTGGCGAACTTCGGAAAGTTCACATTTTTACAACTACACTTGGTTTTAGCAGCCTTGTTTATGCAGAGATCTTTCCGGATGAAAAACTTCCACATTTTATTACCGGTACAGTACATGCACTGTCTTATTATGGGGCAGTTCCTAAATATCTTGTCCCGGACAATCTAAGAACAGCTGTTACCAGGCATAGTAAAGATGAACTTGTGCTGCAGTCAGCTTTTTCAGATCTGGAAACTTTTTATGATACGATCGTTCTGCCGCCGCCACCAAGGAAACCGAAAGGCAAACCAACAGTTGAAAATCATGTGCGTTTCTTGGAGACGCATCTGGTAGAAGAGTTAAAGAAAGATACTTATATCTCTCTGGAAGCTCTGAATGCTGCGGTCAAAAAGATCGTAGCGGACATCAACCAGCGTCCTTTCCAGAAAAAATCTGACATTCGGAAATCCCGCATGAATGGAT
This sequence comes from Blautia wexlerae DSM 19850, assembly GCF_025148125.1. NCBI lineage: Bacteria > Bacillati > Bacillota > Clostridia > Lachnospirales > Lachnospiraceae > Blautia > Blautia wexlerae. Next base: position 1,526,509 of record NZ_CP102267.1, on the reverse strand, counting down.
TTGAAAAGTACGACAAACCGCGTATGAACCAGCTTCCAGGCGAAAGTTATACACTTTGTGATTATAAATACTTTCTTAAAGTTCCAGATAATTACCACCTTGAGTATGATGCCCACTACTATTCTGTATTGTATACCTATAAAGGGAAGCCTGCAATTCTTAAGGCTACAATGACGGAGATACGGATCTGTGATGAGTATAACCGGCTGATCTGCCGCCATCCAAGATCTTACCGTGATTTTCCTCTTTACATTACAGATGACAATCACATGCCTCCAGAACACCTGTATTACAAAGAAGTGAATGCACATGACGGAGCTTATTACAGACGATGGGCATCTGTTTATGGAGAATCTATGGTAACTCTTATTGACAGGATACTCCGCAGTTCCAAGCATGAGGAACAGGCATACAACAGCTGTGCCGGTGTACTCCATTCCTGTAAAGATGTTCCTCACAGGCTGGTTCAGGAGGCTGCTGAGAAATGCGTAGAAGCCAATGCTTGCAAGTATTCTTATTTCAAGAAAGTACTTAGCATGGTTCAGAATAATCATTCCAGTAGTGCTATAAACGGAACCGGAAAACTTCCTTCCCATACAAACATCCGTGGAAAGGAGGCATACAAATGAGTTCATCCCATGACATTACATTAACACCTCAGGAACAGGCTCTGATCATGCGTCTGAAGAGTTTCCGTGTTCCAGAAATGGCACATATCCTGGAAGAACAGTTGAAAGATCCCAATGCAGATCTGAACACTTTTATGGAACGCATAGCATCAATGATTGATGCAGAGTGGCAGGCACGGGCAGATAAACGCTTTAATCGTCTGATGAAAGAAGCACATCTGCGATACCCGGCGGCGGATCTTGACGAAACTATTTACCGTCCAGAACGTCAGCTTGATACCCAGACAATAGAGCGACTGAGTACCTGCCATTGGATAGAGGAAGGAAAGAATCTCATTGTAACAGGATCTTCCGCCAGTGGAAAAACTTATCTAATCAATGCTTTTTGTGTAACTGCAATGAAGCAGTCTAAGAGTGTAAAGTATATAAAAGCGAACACTCTTATGAGCGAAATGGAACAGGCACGTATCAAATCCACAAATCTGGATTACCTGAATAAGCTGACCAAGCTGGATCTTCTTGTGATCGATGATTTTGGCCTTATGGATCTCGATCTTGATAAATGCCGGGATCTTTTTGAAGTCCTTGACACCAGGGATGGAAGGAAATCAACTGTAGTCATCTCACAGTTTCCAGTCAGTACATGGTTTGATATGTTTGCCGATAACACCTACGCCGATGCGTGTCTTACACGAATCACGGATAAGCACCATACGTATCGTCTGGAGATGAACGGTATAAATATGCGTGAAACAGAATGATGTAATCTAGCGGTACTTCGTACCGTTAAAAATGGAATAGCCGTTCCGCAGTAGCGGAACTGGCGTTCCGTTTAAGCGTAATTTGCATCTAACTGTAGGTGGATTTATCATTTAAATTATTTTTTGCCCTGTTTGCTTTTGATTTTCATATGTACTCCAAACAAAGTCAACAAATGTAATACTACTACCAACTGCCAGTTTTGCATGTCTTTCCTCAAGCCCCTTAAAAGATGCACTTTTTCCATGCCCACTTCCAAAAGGATTCCTTATTTCTGCCAGTTTTGATGGAATAGACCTCAAATTTCCTAATATGGCTTTTATCGCATCTGCTCCTTGATCTGTTGATTGTATATTTGACGGTAATAAATTTAATGCATCCAATGTTTTATTTGTAAGCTGTGGAACATCATCTGTCTTGCTCCATGGAATTCCCATCTCTTCTAAAATTGTCTTGCAACAACTTTCAATTAATTCTTTCGCTATACCTATAGCATTTGTAGGATTTGTTGCTTGCATAGATACCATTAGCTCAATTTGTTGGGTCATATATTCACTTGAAAACTTCCTTTTCAAATTATCCGCTGTTTGAGTTATAACTGAAGAAGTACTCTCTATTTTTTCTACAATACCTTTACATTTCTGATAAATTCTTGCATAACGCTCATCATATCTGTTATAGCAAGAGAAATCCTCATAGTCTTTATCATATTCATGTTGCATATTGTCTTCATAATAATGAAATAAATCTAACAGCAATTTTTCTCTTTCATTATATGTAGCACTATTCAAATATGCAATTAAGGATTTTCCCTTCGAAAGACCATATTTATTACACAACGCAACACCAATACTATTTGTTGTAAAAACATCAAAATCCGCTGTGGAGAAATTTAGGACATAACCATTCCTGTTAAAAAGCATTAAAAATATTCCCTCTTCTTTTTTTGTAATTTCTGACATTTAATCCCTCACTTTATAATGTATATCAACTTAAAGTTCCAATATCCTCAATTTTAATACAATTTAATATAACCGGTGCAGCTCCCCATCCATCTGAATATCCCATTTGAGAATCATATACACATTTACTTATTTTTTCTTTCAATTTCTCGATACAATCCACTCCAAATAGTACTTTCATTTTTTCACAATATCTACGAGACTTCATTTTTTCCCATTCTAACCTTTCGTTCTGCACATAAACATAACATGTTGGAAACCAGCAAGTCCTATACCATGCTTGTTCATTTTCAACCAAATCATATGCATTGCAAACCTGATACAAAAATAGATCAGCTTCTGCAATTGCTTCTGCCGTATATATTGGAAGTTTTTCTCTTTGGTTACAAATTACATCTCCCACCAAAGTGTATTTATTTTTCATTTCAGACATTGGTTTATAACGATCTTCGATAACAACACTATGATGTCTGAATGTCGTGTAATTAGCTTGCTTAATCGCTCCACCAAAAAGATTATTCTCCAAAAAGTATGTATATGTTATTAATACATTTATAGCTGCATAATCTTTAACATGCCGTAAATAGGCAATAACACAAATAAACAATTCCCACAAAAGAGTTTTATATACATCCAAATCATCCCCATAAGCAGAATTTGCCTGAGGATCAAATGTTTTTATGCAAGACAACTTATTATATAAATATTCGAATGCTTCTGCCAATACCTCCGCATAGTTATCCTCTGTTTCAGCAACGGCTTCTACAAAATCCAAATATATATCACGTAACGGTTTCGTATTTAAAAAATTATTGAAAACTTCTTCTGGCTTCACTCCACATATATAATAAGACTTCAATGCTTCAATATAAGCCTCCTGAAATCTCGCTATACAATTTCTCCTTTTTACTGGTGTATTACTTCCCCGGATCTGACGGATCAAATCCTTTACAGGAAAAAAATTGGTCTTTTCCTCTTCTAACCATTCTGGTTTCTTTCCCAATCGAGGCTTCACAAATTGAGGTTTTTCATATATATTTCGAAGAAGTTTCTCATATTCCTCTTCATATTTTTCCGGATCAGAAAGGTCAATATATATTCTAGTTTTTATATAAGTTGGCACGTATTCCTTTCCTTCTTCGTCTCTCTCTGCAATGATCGGGATAAACTTTTCCTGTCTTGCATTTCCATACACTTCACTGGAAATAATTACTGTTTCATCTCCTACCCCTCCAGTACGGTCATTTGCTTTTTGTGCATATGCTTTATCGCAAATTATAAGTACTTTTGTAATACTAGGATCATCAACACATCTTTCCATAAATTTATATTTATCATTGCCCTCTTTCAAATCCCATTTATCGAGAACAACATCCACTCCATGAGAAACCAATCTATTGGCAAGATCCATCACAAGTGTATCACGACTCCATGAATATGATATAAATATTTTCGGAATTTTATCGTCCTGCAATCTTAACACCTCCATCTTTGTTATAAAATTTCTTCTGCCATTTTAACTTCAAATATTGTTTCTTCTATTACTTTAATACATTCGTTTGTATATTTTTTTATGTCATTCCCCCAGAATCGAATCACAGTCCATCCCATAAATAAAAGCTTCTTGTTAACCTCATCATCGTGCTTTCGGTTTTTAGATATTTTACTAATCCAAAAGTCCCCGTTCTTTCCTTTTTCCAAACGTGGTTTTAAAACTTCCCAATCTTTACCATGAAAAAATTCCCCGTCACAAAAAATGGCAATTTTATATTTCGTTAAAACAATATCAGGTTTTCCAGGAAGATTCTTATAATTTTTTCGATATCTATACCCTTTATTCCACAACGCTTTCCTTAGTTGCACTTCAATCGCTGTATCTTTAGAGTGAATATTCTGCATATTTCTTCGCCGTTGTTCTGGTGTAAGTACATCTGTCATGCATATCTCCTCACAAAACCACAATCAAATCTAAATAAAAATCACAAATATCATTTGTATATATCACACCGGACAATAATTTTCTATAACTTCCGCAAGTCGTGTTATCTCTGTTTGATTTTGTCGGTTGTCAAGATTCATAAGATATTTTATGTCCAATAAAATACCTACAACGTTTTCATATTTCTTCGCTCCAGACTTCCAGTCACTAGTTGCTGTCCCTATACAGTGAATTGGTTTATTTGTTGAAAATGTCTTACCTCTTGAATCATATGGCATCAAAAATGCATTATATACAATCGGTCGTCTACCATTTATAACAAATTTTTCTGACTCGGCAATATATTCCCCATATGTTATCTGTTTATTTATTGATGTTGATTCTGGTAAATGTCTAGGTATTCCAGACCACCCATATTTGTAGTATTTTGCATCAAGCACATAAATTTTTCCGCCATATAACATAATACTATCAGGTTCAAGAAATGCATTGTCATGGTCATTTTTATCCAAAAGATTCCACGTAGTTTTTGGAAAATACTCAGCTTTTTCGACAATACCAAATACACTATCAATCATATTTTCCCAAATATATTCAAAACGATATGTACCATACCTAAATTCCTTTTGTGAATCATCATTTAATTGTTTTAGTAAAACTAACATATTGTTAAAAAGCTGTTTATTCTGATCTTTGAACGTATTCTGCAATTTATTAATAACTACAGAAATCATCATCTTAATTGTTAATTTCGGCTTCGGTTTTGACGGAACAAATGATGTAAAAAGCCATCCCAGTTTTTCAAAACTTTCATATACACAATACTTGTGTACAATGGTTATTAATTCGTTCTCATTTATAGCATTTTTTTTAACAACAAAATCCAAATAATATACTTCATCATCCTGTATCACTGGCTTTTGTGTCTTAATAGTTTTTCCCCAATTTATTTTGCCTCTTTTTGCAACTTTATGATCTGTTTCACGTTCTTTGTAATACCCATGTTCAAAGAAATCTTTTATAATATATAAATACGCTTGTACTGGAAACTCTATAGTATCATTTTCCTGACCATCGTATAATTTAGATTCTCTTTTATCAGAATATTTTGCCAGAATACTCATTAAAGATAGAATGTCTTTCCTTAGATTTTTTTCGTCATCACTTAAATGATATCCCAGTGGAAAATCTACTTCATAGTAATCATCTTTTTTCAAAATGCCTACAAATACATCATTCTCAATATTTGTATTAACATGGCATCTATTAAAAAGTGTACTATTGTTCATTGACATCCTCTCCTTTTAATTCTAACATTTTTTGATAAACTGTGTATTTTAATACCCGTTTTAAAATATCTGTATTTGACATAGACTCGTCTCTAAACGCATCAATAACATTATCCAACGAATACATTGTCTCATTAAAGTATGCATATCTATCCATTTTAAACGCATCATCCCATAAATATTTAAGCACTTTCTCTGGAAACTTATCTTTAGATAACTCATTTAGCCGTGCAAAATACGCACCTAAACGTTTATCTTCTGAACTTCCAGTTTCTTCATTATATCGTATAATTTCTTCATTTGTAATAAATGCGAAACTTCCCCAAGAAATCGTACTACCCTCAATAACATTTTCTGCATGAACAGCTTTTTTTACATCATTTTTAATCAAATGCATCTCCCAACGTCTCTGAAACGCCGTATCCAATGTAAACACATTCTGATCAGATGTATTCATAGATGCTAATACTGTAAAATTTGATGGAATTGAAATATTATGAGTCTCATCTCCATACACAATTGTTGCAATATCATAATTAGAAATGTGATATTTTCCTGATCCATCCTCATTTCTGTCAAGAAGTTGAAAAATATCACCAAATATTGCAGGTGCATTTCCTCTATTAATTTCTTCTATAACCAGAAAATACATATTATAAGGGTCTTCGACTGCTTTTTTAAGCATCTTTGTAAATGGTCCTGGTACAAATACATATTTTAATTTGTCATCAATAACCCTTGGAAGTATTTGTCCTGTAAAATCAGAATATGTATAATCAGGGTGGAATACAACTCTCTCAGATCGCTCTTGTACAATTAATTTATCAATCTCATAACTTTTCCCCGCTCCAGGCACACCATAAAAGAGTATATTTTGTCCATTAGTCACCCGCTGTTGTTCTCTACAATCTGTCTCAATATTAGTCATTTCAGTATCCCAAAAATACGGTCTATTATCATATTTTTCCAGATAATCTAAAAGTGACTCTTTTTGAATTACTGAAATAAAAGTACCTAAATTATTCTGTATTCTTTCAAATTGCTTAGACGGTATATAATGATTGGGAATAATAATCTGGTTGCCAGATCCTACCGTACTTCTATCCCCACCTTCTGTTCCGGACAAACGTTCTATAGATTTCTCATTGCATTCCAAACTAAATACATAATCAACATATTTTTCAACCTGATCATTTACTCCAAGACAAAAATATTTGTACTTATTCTTCAAAGCATATTCCCAAGCAATCGCACGCTCATGCGGACCGCTATCTCTGGTATCAAAATAATTTTTTGTATTATCCTGTTTATGTACTAATGGATATGTGAAAATAACAATTTTTTCCTCATTCGGAAGTTCTAATACAAACCCTCTATTTTTCGTATTATCAATAATCTGTTTTTGCATTCCTCTTTCTGATATTTGCAAATATCTATCAAGAGTCGCGCAAGCTTGATTTGCTGTATATGGCATCACAATTCTCCTTTGTCATCATACTCCTTCAATAAATCGTACACTGCCTCCGCACAACACTTTGCAAATTTTGGAGGCACAGCGTTACCAATCATTTTATATGTTTCCATATTACTTCCATAAAATATATAATCATCGTCAAACGTCTGGAGTCTAGCAGCTTCTCTTACTGTTAAAGTTCTACATTGTGTTGAATCTGGATGGATGTGTCGTAATCCGTCTTTATATAGATGTGCAGGAATTAAATTACTTGGAGTATCCCATCTGATAACATGATACTTATGTACATTAGATGTTCTTCCCGTCATTTTTGTATATAAACTTTTTAAAGCCTTTATAGAAATATACTCGTTTCGTCCTGATTCAATATCTTCTGTTAAAAGTTTAAATATCTTAATATCTCTTTCACTTTGCCATCTTGCAATATGATTAGTCACAAAGGGTTCCGGCATTGAATGAGATATTCTCTTTCCATTATATTTTTCTTCCTTTTCTAATGGATACAGTTTGGGAAGATCTCCAATCGCTTCTCTTACTGTCATTTTACTTTCAACCCTATACTTTGGCAAATAATCTGTATAAAATTTTCCAACCATATCTGCACATTTTTTTTCTCCAAAATACTCTTTACTCACTCCTACAATAATAATACGTTTCCTGTTTTGAGGTACACCGTATTCTGTGAAATCAATAATCGCCTGATGCAAATCAGGAAGTGTATAATACCCGGCTGCATCAAAGCTATCCTGAATTTCTTCAATAATAGGACGATCACCCGGTCGCGCACTTAACATGCCCGGTACGTTTTCAAACACAAACAATTTTGGTCTATATCTTTTTACCACCTTAAGATAGCTTTCAAAAAGATAATTTCTATAATCATTTTTCATTCCATGCTCGTCTCGAACTCTTCCTGCAATAGAATATGCTTGACATGGCGGACCCCCTATAATTACATCCAAATCCATATTTTTTCCTATAAGTGCATCTAATCCGGCGGAACTGCCATAGTTTTCATCATTCCATCCATAAAACAATTCATTTGTTCTTTGAATATCAAATTGCAAAACCCTATCATCTGCGTTTTTATAATTCCATTTATCTTTTAGTCTTTTTCTCAAATTCATGCAAGGAGCTTTTTCCCATTCAACAGCCGCTAAAGTTTCATATTTACCTGACTGTTCAAATCCATCCATTAATCCTCCACATCCAGCAAATAAATCAATGGATCTTATTTTTTTATTCTTCATCCGAGTTACTCTCCCCCACAATATCTAAAATTGCTTTTCCTAATGCCTGTCCAAGTAACGGTGGTACTGCATTACCAACCTGTCTGCTTTGCTGTGTTTTCGTTCCTGTAAAAATAAAATCATCTGGAAAAGACTGCATCCTTGCGCTTTCTCGCACTGTAGGAATACGGTTATATTCATAATGGAACAAATTTCTATGCCCTGTATCAACAGTTCTTGCCGGCGCATTACCATTTAATCTGGTCCATGCCATATGAAATTTTCTGCTTTCGCCCCATCCAGCCGGTAAATCTTTATAATTACCGCCTTCTGGCACAAGTGCAATAGTATCTTTAACCATCTGAGTATGATTAGTTCCTAAATGATTATACAAAACCGTACAATTACCACGCATCAATTTCTGATATTCTGTTAACGGTTCCTGTGAATATTCAGATATATCGGATCCTATATCATTTTTTAATTCTGGTAAATCACTCACGGCATCTCGACATGTTCTATAAGTTTCTGGTGTAAACATAATTTTAGGAAATTCAGGTTCTCCAATATCTTTTCTAATACCCATGAAAATAAGACGCTTTCTAATTTGTGGAACACCGTAATCTGCTGCACAAAGAATCTTACATTCAATGTTATATCCCATATCTCTAAAACGTTTTAAAATTTCTTCTTTAATCTGTCCTTTATACAATGTTGCCATTCCAGGAACATTTTCAATAATAAAGGCTTTTGGCTGATACTGCTTAACCATTTCAATCACTGCAAGATACAATTTATTTCTTTTATCATCAAAATCTCTCGGTCCAGTTAATGAAAATCCTTGACATGGTGGTCCTGCAATTATCACATCAATCTTTCGTTCTCCTGCAATTTCTTTTATTTGTTCAAATGTATCTTGCAAAGATAAGTCTGCATTTAATGCCACTGCACCATTATGATTTTTCACAAAAGTATTCAACGCCGCCTGATCATTATCTACACCTACAATAATATTAAAACCTGCATCCATGAATCCTTTTGAAAGTCCACCACATCCAGCAAATAAATCTATTGCATTTAAATTCTTATTCATATATAACTTTTTATTCTCCTAATCTATTTTTTTACAAATTCACATACATCGGAAATGTCACATTCTAACTTCTCACACAATTTCATTAAAACTTCCATACTTACTGGCTGATTTTTACTTAACTTTGCCAGAGTATTAGTACCTATGCCTGTCAATTCTCTTAATTCACTTTTTTTCATTCCCTTGTCTATCATTTGTTTCCATAGCTTATTATAATTCACTTCCATTTTTAATCCTTTAACTCTCCACTCAATACGAACATCCGTGCGCCTTTTGTATTATACCAGCTTGCATAAAATATTGCAATATTGAAATATTTTTTGTATATTTTGAAACATTTATAAATCATACTTTTCCAAGAGCAAGTGCAAACATAATACCAATACAATAACTGCCAATGTCACTAAACAACAGCATTCAATTTTCGCAAAGAAGAACTTGTTATATAACTTCAATTTCAACTAGACAAAACAAATTCCAAAAATTACCACCATATATAATAAACTATCATTAACAAAACAATTATATTACTTTAACATCAACCAGAAATCATACACTAAATTCTATTATGAAATATACAAAATACTTCTTCCTTTACATATAAAATAGGATCAAACTCTGCGTCCTCCCATCTGCCACTTATCATGTCTCTTAATACTCCGTACAGCCTGCTGTAGTGCGCTGCTACGGCCATGCTGATGATAAGGATGTGAGACTTTATGTTTATGAAATATCACACAGGATCCCGGCAATGGATACTCCGGATTATGTATATACCATATATGCCTTGTATTCCGGGACATGATGGTCACATCCCGGTCATCCATATAAATAATCTCAAAATACCCTGGATCCAGACATTCAAGGTCTTCCCTGTTAAACACCTGCTGCCTCCTTCCCAAAATACCCTTCCAGTGCCTTCTCCATGATCTCCTGCACTGTTCCGACATCCATCTGCGCAAAATATTTCTCATACAATTCCACTGGTAATTTCACAGATATACTCTGTACCTTCTTCTGTTCTTCCCCTGCCAGAACACTCTCAACTCGCTCTTTCGTAATCCCCTTCCCCATCTTACGCAGTTCCTCGGCCTGTTTTGGCTTTAATTTCTTTCCCTCAGATTCCACCACCTGATGGATCAGCTCCTGCATCTTCACATTCAGATAAGACAAATTAACTGCCGTCACCATTGCCAGCGTCCCCTTATCTACTGCATCCTTAAATTCCGGAATCAACCGGTCCAGCCGCATGTATCTGGCAATATTCCTTCCCGTCATTCCATATTCCTCACCAAGTCCATCACGGCTTTTCTGTGACTTGTGGACATCATGTCCACAGGTTCTCTTTCTGGACTTGTGGACATCGTGTCCACAGGTTTCTTCCAGAGCCTCGATTTCCTGCCGGATATCATTTCGTTTCCCCTGACTGCTTATCTTCTCATAACGTGCCACCAGCACTGCCGCCTTCTCTGATGGAAGCAGTTCCGCAAAAGATCTCTGCAACAGGTTTGTCTCGATCACATATACATAAGCATCCTCATCAGACAGATCCGTCTTCACTATCGCCGGTACCTCTGTCAATCCTGCTATCTTTGCCGCGTTAGTTCTGTTATGCCCTGCAAGCATCTCATACAGCCGAAATGGATGGTCATAAAACGGATGTATTTCCTCAACAGGAATAGAAACAATCCCGTTCACAGGCACTGGCATATCCTTCATTGGATCCTCAGCAAGAAGATCCAGTGCGTCCTGAAATACCTTTCTTTTTGGTACATTAGCTTTCATCCCTGTCCACCTCCTCAGCCAAATCCTGATACGCCCTGCAAACCTTCGTTTCTGGTGCATACTCCAGAAGCGGTCTGCTATAATAAATTGATTCTCCCACCTTTACTGTATTAGGTATGATGCTCTTAAAAATTCGAATCTGTCTATCAAAAGTTTCCGTCAGCTGTTCTGTAATAACCTTGCAGAGATTTGTTCTGGCATCACACATAGTCAACAGGATCCCTGCAATCTGCAGGCGGCCATTCAGTCTGCTTCTGACCTTACTCACTGTCCGAATAAAATCCTGCAATCCCATCATTGCCAGAAGCTGTGGATTAACTGCAATAATCACCTCATCAGCCGCCGTCAGTGCGCTAATCGTCAATGTACCAAGCGATGGACAGGTATCTACAATAATATAGTCATACAGCCCTCTCAGCGATTCCAGAATGCCGGCCAGCATCTTCTCTGAACCCATCTCCATCCGCAGCTTACTATCCACTGCTGAAAGCATCATGGATGACGGAATAAAGTCCACACCATTTCTGCTCCGAATAAACTCTGATGGATCCGGCATTTCCTCATCTTCCAGCCGATTCATCATCAGATGCCCGATTGTCACCGCCACAGCCGCAGGATCTTCTACTCCGAAACAAGTTGTCAGATTCGCCTGACTGTCAAAATCAACAGCCAGAACTTTCTTCCCCAACTTTCTTCCCCCTCCCAGCCAATGAATAAGCCAGATTCCATGAGCTGGCAGTCTTGCCAACTCCCCCTTTAAATGATCCACACATCAAAATTTTTCCCATATCATAATCTCCTCTCACACTTTTCTTCCATAACAACCTTCACACTGCTCAGCCACATATCTTGCAGTGATTTCTGCTTTTTCATTCTGATATCTGATTTCCAGTTTCTTAATCTCCGTTTCCATAAATGCCGACTTTGCTTCCTGCTCCTGTACCTTATTCATATCAGGCGTAATAATCAGCTGACCATTCTCACATTTCACCTGCACATAATCCCCAGGATGAAATCCCAGTTCTTCCAGCCATTTTCCTTTCAAAGTAATTGTCGGAACTGTCTCATATTTATAACCGCTCTGCCCACGAACTTTCATATTTCTTACATTTTTCATTGCCATAAAATATTTCCTCCTGAACCAAGAATGAATTTGCAAAGACCGGAATCGGTCTTTAGATGTGACTGACTGATGCAGGATCGGGAGCCACCCGCCCCATTGCTAAAGGAATAAAAAAAGACTGACCAGTCTGCTGTGATCTCTCACCCAAAACTGATTCAGTCCTACCCAAATCTCAGCCATATTTAATTTTCTTCAACCGATCCTTCCCATCGGCTTTGTTATAACTATAGGTATCTCATACATGTTTTGAATAGGACTCTGGCCGCTGAACCCCTTGATTTACGGGCACTTTTACGACCTGACATCATTATCACACATTCCCCTGTCGCTGCAGAAACCAGATTACGATAATGTCCGTATACTTCTCGTTCTGCAGCAAGATTATCCAAAATTTCCTGCTGATATGCATATGGTCGAATCGAAACCTGAAGACTACGTTTTGACTTTCTATCAAATGCAGCCCTCGTTAATTCTTTTTTCAGCTTTTCATGACAGTCTGGGTTTTCAGGGTCAAAGATTTCAAAAGAGGCATCATTCCAGTAACTCTCAAAGGAAACCGAAAACTTTTTCACAATATCAAATGACTCTTTCTCAGTCACCTTCACATTCCACTCCAATCCCCCAGTCAAAGCTGGATTTGAAAGATTTGATGAGCCAATATATGCAGTTGAAAATCCAGTATCTCTTTTAAACAAATAAGATTTTGCATGCATACGTGCATGATTCGTTTCATAATTAATCTTCACTTCCGTATTTGGAAGCTCTGCAAGAGTAACAATCGCTTTATAATCTGTAGCCTGTGTGTAAGTCGTTGCAATCACACGTAAACGAACACCCTCTCGTTTCGTGAATGCAGTCAATTCCACAAGAAGTGGACGTATTGCACTCCACTTAATAAATGAAACCAAAAGATCAATAGAATCAGAGGACAAGATTTCTTTCTTCAATTCCGAAAGCATACTTGGCTCATTTTTAGATCCTGTAAACAAGGCATTCTCTACAATTGACGTTTCCGGATGCACAGCTTTGATTGTATTAATGCTTCTTGCTGAATTCATTTTTTCATATAATGAGGTCAATACTTCTCCTTTTTCAAGAATGATATTATCCTCAAATTCAGGTTCATTCGTATGCTCTACTATTTCCTGAACGATTTCATTACATAAGCGAATTTGTGCCAGTAACGATTCATTTTCTTTAGATGACGGGAAACTGTCTCTTAAGTATTGCAAAGCCTGATTTATGACATATGATATGTATATGGTAAGAATACGTCTTGCATCCTCTCCATCAAGCTTTTCTAATTCTATATCATATTTTTCACGATCAAGCTGCTGCAGTTCTTTATTTATTCTCGTATTAACAATCTGTTCGTATATCCCATTTTTTAACATTAAACCCATCTCCTTGTTATGTATCATTCCTATTTACAACAATGTAAGTCAGAATATACTGTTATTATTAATTATACTACACAGACTCATAATTCGGTGGGAAAACTTTCCGGAAGTAATTCTTCGAAATACATATAATTATAAGGAAAATTCATAATGCTTTCTTCCACTCTTCTGTTCGTGGCTCTGCTGTTTTCTTGTTTCTACTTCAATCTGCTTTGCAGCAAGTGCTTGTAATACACTTGTCATAAATAAGATTCTGGAATTTCAGCTTGTTCTAACAATTTTTCGCTTTGATAGGCATTCTTCGTAAATCCAATATGTTAAATAAAACGCCAGTAGAATACTCCACTGACGCCTTACAAATACTATTGTTTTTTCTTATTATGTATTAATAACTTTACTTATGATTCCCAATAGCATTTGAATCATTCTCTCAAATGACTCCTTAAATTTTTGTATTCTACCCTATCACACTGGCACCAAATGGCATGAAAGAAAGTCTTGCCATCTTGAAAAACTGCTTTCCAAACGGAATTCCAACTATCGTAATACACCATATACAACCAACTATCAGATTTCCAAGCGCCATTTCCCAACCAAAAAATACAATCCATATGAGATTTACCAAGAATGAAAACATACCATTTCCATACACGATTTCTTTTCCAAACGGCCAGAATGCCAACGTTGCAAATTTAAAGCATTGCAGGCCTACCGGAATTCCAATAATTGTAATACACCATATGCATCCTGCAAAAACCCATGCCAGTCCACCCAGCAATCCTCCAAATATAAACCAAAGGATATTACCTATAGTTCTCATGATAACACATCCCCCTTAAAGTCCTCTGAACATCTGATCAACATGATTTCTACGATTTCTCAACCAGCTTTACGGCAGAATCTCAAGCCAGTATCCATCTGGATCTACAATGAAATAGATTCCCATCGCTTCATTTTCGAAGCAAATGCACCCCATCTCTTCGTGCTTCTTGTGCGCTGCCTCATAATCCTCTGCCTTGAATGCCAAGTGGAATTCGCATTCACCCAGATTATACGGCTGTGGATGATCTTTAAGCCAGGTAAGTTCCAACTCAAAATCACTTACATCGTTGCTCAGATACACAATAATAAAATCATCTGTAGTCTTTCTTCTCACTTCGTGCAGATCAAGGGCCTCGTTGTAAAATTTAATAGATCGGTCCAGGTCTGATACATTGTAGTTTTCGTGAATCATCTTAAATTTCATAGTTCTTCTCCTTTTGTATATTCTGTGTTTCTAATACGTGACTTAGATGTCAAATCTCCACCCACAATCGCCATGATAAATCATTTGTTTTGTCATACCACCGTCAATACAGATGTTTTCACCTGTGATAAAGCCCGCTTTTTCAGAGCAAAGAAACAGTACCATATTGGCAATATCCATGGGAATTCTCCCCAAAATCGCTTTCTATTTCTGCTGCCACAACATTGGATATTCTTTTTCACCAGTAGCACCATCGAATCCTTCGCATTGGATATTAAACTCTTCTCTTTGGTAAAAAGAGAGAGCTCTGGT
Organism: Blautia wexlerae DSM 19850; assembly: GCF_025148125.1. Lineage (NCBI taxonomy): Bacteria > Bacillati > Bacillota > Clostridia > Lachnospirales > Lachnospiraceae > Blautia > Blautia wexlerae. The sequence goes on along the minus strand of NZ_CP102267.1, from coordinate 1,511,269 downwards.
ATTTTTCTGGTATACGTTTAATCGCAATCTAACTTTTTTATTCTTGATATAATCTAATAAAAGTTTACCTATACCACATGACTGCATTTCATCAGAAACAAAAATACCGTGAATTAAAAACTTTATCCTCACACGACTGAAGTCGCGTGCTTCCAGACGCTTTAGGCGTCAGACTAAATATCGGCGGATACGCCTGTAACTTAGGTCAGCGCAGTTATGCGCATTTTTCCATGCCAGATATGGCAGGTTCCCACATTGCAGGTAGTCCGCTGTATATCTGCCTGCATTTATGCTGCCTTTAAGATTTCCATTTGTAAATGAAGTTCTTTCAGATCTGCATAAACACATGAGGTTCTACGCTTTACCGGAAGGACTTTTGCCTCCAGCAAAGACCTTTCCGTTACCGGAAGGGGTTTTAAAAGTTCTCTGATAAAATATCTTGCTCCGATATTATACGATGCCGACAGGTCACAGTTATATTTTTTTCCTGTCTGGAATACACACAGGCTGTGATTTTTCGAGTCACGGGACACACTTCCGGAACCATCGTATGCAAGCCTGCTCGTATTCCATGCGCAGACTCTGGATACCCGCATTCCTTTTCTGTGTGCCTGATGCTCACAGCGTTTCTGGATATCCCGTTTTCTCCACAGATGCAGTTTCTGTTTTTTCTTTCCGGATATCTTTCCCTGCATTTCCAGATACTCGAATACGATCACATCTGCATGGTTCTCTTCTGCATTTTTTACGATCGCACCTGCAATTTTTCTTCCCAGCTCTATGTTCAGGCGTTTCGTATATGCCCATCTTCCCCGTGACTGCGCAGAGCCGTGTTCCCTCTGGAATCTTCGGATCCGGCCCAGTGTGCGGTACATCCGGTCTTTTTCACTGGGATGATTGATAAATTTTCTCCCCAGGACAGTTCCGTCTGCCCGCATAATAGTACAGACCGCATCGGTATTGATTCCCAAGTCCACACTACAGATGATCTGTTCTTTTACCGGTGTTTTCGTAAGTGTCACTTCTTCCGTATAAGAAAAACGCAGGAAATATTTATGGTGTCTTTTCTCCAGTGTCGGGGCTGATGCCTTTTTCCCCGACCAGTTCTTGCGCAGATATTCCATATCTGTGTGATTTAAATGCACACAAAACCATTTCCAATCATGGCCATCATACAGTTTCAGGTATGCTTCGTCTTTTCCTTCTTTTTCCTCTCTGTACATGACATCACGATAAAAAACAGGCATGGCATGATTCTCATACGCCAGTCTGGGTTTCCCTGCTTTTTCTCCTGACTTTTCCCACAGATCCATCCGTGTTTCGTAAGAAGATACACTTCCCAATGCATGCTGGATTGCGGCTCGCCTCAGGTAGGACGGCATCTTCGGAAAGCGAAGATCAAAATCAAAGCGTGCAGGATTCTTTTTTGTAGTATGCACCAGATGCTCTGCGGCATTAAACCGCCTTTTTGCATCAGGGATCTCTGCCAGTTCTTCCCACACCTGCTCATATATTTCTGTCAGGTAACTGACCGCAGACCGGTAGATTTCCAGTGTCTGGCGGACCGGGATATTCTGTTTTCGTAATTCTACGCCATAGCTGGATACGGTCTGCATCTCTTTTCCTCCAACAAATCATTTCTTCTGTCAGGCTTTTTTCTTTTCTTTTTCCTTTTGTCCTTCGATGTAGGCAAGCACCTGGTCTCTGCTCCTGTCACTGACCGTTATGGCACAGTAAGACGGATTCCACAGATGCCCACCCCACAGTTCCTTTTTTAACTCCGGATGCGCAAGAAACATCTGGCGTGCAAGATTTCCTTTCATGATCTTGATCATATCTGAAATATAAAACTGAGGTTTACAGTCCACAAGCAGATGGATATGATCCGGCATCACCTCCATTGCCAGGATCTGAAATTTATATTCTTCTGCAAGATTCTGTAACATTTCTTTGCATTCTGTATCGATTCCGTTTTTTAAAACCTTTTTTCTGTATTTTGTACACCAGACAAGATGATACTGCAAGGAATAGACATATCCCCTACCATATGAAAGTTTGTTTTTATCTATATTAAATATATCTTTTCCCATATAAATATTATACCATATGTATTGGTTTATGTAAACATTTGTTCTGTTGTTTTGTAAAAAAATTTGCGCGTCTAACTCATCACTGGAAGTAACGAGAATGCGACGCGCAGTTATTCAATTTAAGTTATTCTGAATACCCCCTCTGTCAAGCTCTGTAAAGCTCTGAAAGTTAGCTGGTTGTTTGCTCCAGCTAATAATTAAGGAACATGAAAAGGATGCCATATTATTGCATGCTCCTTTCCAAATCTCTTTGTTCCATCCAGTCCTCAAATTCATCCCGACGAATCCTAACCCGACTGCCAACTTTTATTACCGTAAACTTTCCTTTATCCGCCCATTTGTTGATCATGCTTCTGCTGACCTTTGCCAGATAGGAAGCTTCATCAAAAGTAAGATACTTTATATTTCCATTGCTTCCCCGTATTCCGGTTTGTGATAATTTCTTCCGCCGGAAATTAGCCAGAGCAATATTCTGTTCCTGTGCAAGTTCTTCATAATGCTCAGAGCATGTTTTACAGTGGTCAAAAGCAAATTTTTTTACTTTTTTTCTGAAATTAAGTAAAGAATCGGGTTGCCTATACATAGTTTTCACTTTCAAAAAATAAAAAAATTTGTGTTTTTGAAAGCGACATCTTGCATATACTATTAGCAGACAGTATACTAAGTACAACAAAGCGGTTTCGAAAAATGAAAAAATTTCAATTTTTGAAAGTGGGTGACTAAATGAAAACAATCACGAGAGCAAAATATCTCGATAGAATCATTGAACTGAATGGCACTCCTGACATCAAGATCATCACGGGTATTCGTCGATCTGGTAAGTCTAAACTGATGCAGGCATATATTGCGTATCTGAAAAACAACTTTGAAAACATCAATATTATCTTCATTGACTTCATGGATTTAGCATATGAAGAAATCAAGGAATACCATGCCTTACACTCCTATGTGGAAGAACATTATCAGGAAGGCAAAACGAACTACCTGTTTGTAGACGAGGTTCAGATGTGTCCCAAGTTTGAGCTGGCAATCAACAGCCTGTATTCTAAGGGAAAATACGACATCTATGTAACAGGCTCTAATGCTTTCCTGTTGAGTGCGGATCTGGCAACTCTGTTTACCGGACGCTATATTGAAATTCATATGTTTCCTTTCAGCTTCCAGGAATATTGCCAATATTATGATGATATCAGTGACAAAGATAAGCTCTTTGATGAGTACTCTATCAAGGGCGGTTTAGCAGGTTCCTATGCTTATAGAACCGAAAAAGACAGAACAAACTATATCAAAGAGGTCTACGAAACTATTGTTACAAGGGATTTGGTACAGAAATATAATCTCCCTGACACTTTGGTTTTACAACGTCTGAGCGAGTTCCTTATGGATAATATCAGCAACCTGACTTCTCCTAATAAGATCAGTCAGCTACTGACAGCAAATGAAACTCCAACCAATCATGTAACCGTCGGCAAATACATTAAGTATTTGTGCAATGCTTTTGTATTTTATGATATTAAGAGATACGACATCCGAGGTAAGAAATACCTTGAAAGCTCTGAAAAGTTCTATTTGTGTGACAGCGGTATTCGATATGCAATACTGGGGAGCAGAAATATGGATTATGGCAGAGTATATGAAAACATCGTATGCATCGAGCTTCTTCGCCGTGGATATGATGTTTATGTCGGCAAGCTTTATCAGAAGGAAATCGACTTTGTTGCTCAGAGAGGTAGCGAGAAGTTTTATATTCAGGTCAGCGACAACATTTCCGGGCAGGAAACATTTGAGAGAGAATGCTCTCCTCTGCTTCAGATTCGAGATGCTTATCCGAAAATGATTATTGCCAGAACCAAACATCCCCAATATAGCTATGAAGGAATCCAAATTCACGATATAGCCGATTGGTTACTACAAGAATAAATAAGGCGAAATATCTCCGTCATTCTCTTTTGAAATGTTGGATACTTTGCAATAATACAGTAACCATAGATACTGATTCCTTCGGCACTAGCTTCTGCAGCCTTCACAGATACCGGAATCACGCTCTCAAATATCGGAATACTGGTTCCGTATTGTTCCAAGAGATCAATAACATGAAACCAGATATTGAGGAACTGCGCAGAAAATATATGGATAATCCACCTGAAGGCATGACGTCCATGGACATTCGCCGTATGAGCGAGGATGAACTTCTGGATATGGATTATTTCCTAAATGAGGATGAATTGGATGATTATTTTGGCGAAGAAGGTTTCTACATCTTTTAATACCAGTAGGTAGTGTAAAATAGTTTATGTTTTTGGTAAAAAATAACTCCTTTTTGGTAAGAATTCAGATATGACAATTCTTATCGAAAAGGAGTATTTTTTATGGCAGTTGCAAAGGAACAAATTCGACAGATTATCTCAGAAAACAACATTAATACTTAAATAGTAATCAAATTCCATATATATTTTTATAAAATAGAAACGACAGGTCCGAAACCCTTGATTTTCAAGGATTTTCGTCCTGCCGTTTTTCATTTTCATAGTCAAGTGGATAAAATCATCCGCTTCGCTACGCAGCTCTACACCGAATAACTGCTCCGCAGGGAACTTACTTGATTCGGTTAAATTTTGCGAAATTATAATCCCACTCGTTCCTATCAGGAAGCTGCTTACAGATTCTTAATTCGTTCAATTGCTTCCAGTGTATTCTCATGTGTTCCAAACGCAGTGAGACGGAAGAATCCCTCACCATGAGCACCAAATCCTGAGCCTGGAGTTCCTACAATGTTGGCTTTTTCAAGGAGATAGTCAAAGAACTCCCAGGAAGTCATCTTATCAGGTGTTTTCAGCCAGATATACGGAGCGTTTACGCCACCGGATACGGAATAGCCTGCTGATGCCAGACCTTCGTAGATGGCTTTGGCGTTGCTCATATAGTAGCCTACCTGTTCTTTCAGCTGTGCTTTTCCTTCAGGAGAGTATACCGCCTCTCCTGCACGCTGTACGATATATGGCGCACCATTAAATTTTGTGCCATGACGTCTTGCCCAGAGACTGTGGAGATCTACACCGTCACGAACCAGATCCTTTGGTACAACTGTAAAGCCGAGACGGACACCTGTGAAACCTGCATTTTTGGAGAAGCTGCGCAGTTCGATGGCGCAGGTTCTTGCTCCTTCGCACTCATAGATGCTGTGCGGTACATCTTCTTCGGAGATGTATGCTTCGTATGCTGCATCATAGATAATTACAGAACCGTTTTTATTTGCATAGTCTACCCATTCCTGAAGCTGCGGTTTGGTAATCGCACCACCGGTCGGGTTGTTCGGGAAGCAAAGGTAGATAAGATCCGGTACTTCTTCCGGGAATTCCGGAAGGAAGCCGTTGGATGCTGTACATGGCATATAGATTACGTTATCAAAGTTGCCACGTTCTTTGTTGTATTCTCCTGTACGGCCTGCCATTACGTTTGTATCTACATATACTGGGTATACAGGGTCGCACACTGCAATCTTATTATCCAGTCCGAATATTTCCTGGATATTTCCGGAATCGCTCTTTGCACCGTCAGATACAAAGATTTCGTCTGCTTCAATGTCACAGCCTCTGTCTTTGTAGTCATTCTTTGCAATGGCAGATCTTAAAAATTCATAACCAAGATCAGGTGCATAACCATGAAATGTAGCTGCATCACCCATTTCATCTACAGATTTATGAAGTGCCTCAATGATCGCCGGAGCCAGAGGCTGGGTTACATCACCGATTCCCAGTGAGATCACGTTTGCCTGTGGGTTAGCTTCTTTATATGCTTTTACTTTTTTTCCAATTGTGGAAAACAGATAGCTTCCCGGTAATTTCAGATAGTTGTGGTTTACTGTTACCATGTTTGATTTCCTCCCTGGCATGTTTCGCAGTTTTTATATACCTGTCTACAGCAGGCTGCTGCTTTGCCTTTCCATTTCTATTTGTGTCTTTTCTTCAAATATGTTTTATTCGAATTTTATTATACTTAATTATTTAATAATGTAAAGTCTCAAAGTTTTTTTGAGAATAATTTTTAATATTAACGCTACTGTTCACTGGTAATATATTAACATTTTTTACCCCGGGCATAATGTCCGGGGTGATTTATTTTATTTGCGCTTCTCTACTTCTTTCATTAGTGTCTCGCGGACGCTTGCAGGATTTGCCTTGCCTTTCATCTCTTTCATGATCTGACCTACAAAGAAGCCCATGACTTTATCTTTACCTCCCAGAAGTTCTGAAAGTGGTCCTGGGTTAGCATCCAGGATCCTGTTGATGATTTCTTCCAGAAGTCCTGTGTCTTCTACAATCTTCAGACCATGTTCCTCAATGTAGGCTACAGGATCAATGTCTTCCTCAAAGACTTTCTCAAAGACTTTTTTGGCATTCTGAGGGCTGACTTCGGATTTTTCTACCATTACCAGAAGATCTGCAAGATGCTTCGGTGAGAAAGATACCTGTTCCGGATCCATAGCTTTATCTTTCGTCAGACGGAGTACCTCACCCATAAACCAGTTTGCTGTCTTCTTTGCATTTCCGTAGATTGCTGCTGTTTCTTCAAAAAGACCTGCAAGATGGCGGGATTCTGTAAGGATTCCCGCATCGTATGCCGGAAGTCCGTACTCTTCCTGATAACGGGCCTGTTTCACTTCGCGAAGCTCCGGCTGTTCTGCTTTGATCTTTTCAATCCATGCATCAGAAATATGGATTGGAGGCAGATCTGGATCAGGGAAATATCTGTAGTCTTTGGCATCTTCCTTGGAACGCATGGCGTAAGAATATTCTTTATTGTCATCCCAACGGCGTGTTTCCTGTGTAACTGCCTTGCCTTCTTCAATCAGTTCAATCTGACGTTCTCTTTCGCCTTCGATTGCTCTGGCAATGGCTTTGAAAGAGTTCAGGTTCTTCATCTCTGTTCTGGTACCGAATTGTTCTGCACCTACCTCACGGACAGAAAGGTTAACGTCTGCACGCATGGAGCCTTCCTGAAGTTTACAGTCTGATACACCCAGATACTGCATCATACAACGGAGTTTTTCAAGATAGGCGATTACTTCCTCGGAGCTTCTCATATCCGGTTCGGATACGATCTCGATCAGTGGAACACCGCTTCGGTTGTAGTCTACCAGTGAGCAATCTTCCCATTCATCATGAATCAGTTTACCAGCATCCTCTTCCATATGCATTTCGTGGATACGGATTTTCTTTTTGCCTGCGGAGGTTTCGATCTCTACCCATCCGTCGTGGCAGATTGGCAGATATAACTGGGAAATCTGATAGTTCTGTGGGTTGTCCGGATAGAAATAGTTCTTACGGTCAAATTTGCAGTACTGATGGATCTGGCAGTTTGCTGCAAGACCTGCTTTCAGGGCAAACTCTACTACTTTCTTATTTAATACAGGCAGGGAACCCGGCATACCTGTGCAGACCGGGCATGTATGTGTATTGGGTGCTCCTCCGAATTCAGTGGAGCATCCGCAGAAAATTTTTGTTTTTGTTGCAAGTTCTACATGGACTTCAAGTCCTATGACTGTTTCGTACTGTTTCATTATCTGGTGCCTCCTTCTCCTGGCACGGCAAAGGAGCCGCGGCTGGTTTCATAGGCGTGTGCTGCACGCAGGATTTTCTTTTCCATGAAGCAGTCCCCGATCATCTGGATACCGATTGGGAGACCTTTGCTGTCTTTTCCGCATGGAACTGTAATTCCCGGAAGACCGCAGAGATTGACTGCTACTGTGTAGATATCTCCAAGATACATGGCAAGGGGATCTTTTAAGCTTTCACCGATCTTCGGTGCTGTAAATGGAGATGCAGGTGCAAGGAGCACATCATATTTGCCAAATGCCTGGTCAAATTCTTTCTTGATCAGGGCTTTTGTGCGGAGTGCCTTCAGATAGTATGCATCATAATAACCGGAGCTTAACACGAAGGAACCAAGCATGATACGGCGTTTTACTTCCTCACCGAAACCTGCTGTTCTGGTCTTTTTGTACATGTCGTGAAGACCTTCATATTCTGCTGCACGGAAACCGTACTTCACTCCATCGAAACGTTCCAGGTTGGAACTTGCTTCTGCACTGGCGATAATATAATAAGCCGGAATCATGTATTCCATGGTTTTGATAGAGAAGAATTCTACTTCTGCTCCCAGTTCTTTCAGCGTATCAAGAACACCCATAAAAGATGCTTTTACTTCCGGATCAAGTCCCTCTGCCAGATATTCTTCAGGAACTCCGAATTTCATCCCCTTGATATCTCCTGTCAGTTCTTTGGAGAACTGAAGATCTTCTCTTTTCATGGATGTGCTGTCTTTTGTATCATGTCCTGCGATGATCTCCAGAAGAGCTGCACAGTCAGATACGTCTTTTCCTACAGGTCCGATCTGATCCAGGGAAGACGCATAAGCTACAAGACCGTAACGGGATACTGTTCCATAGGTTGGTTTAATTCCGGTTACACCACAGTAGGAACTTGGCTGACGAATAGATCCACCTGTATCTGAACCAAGTGCCAGATAAGTTTCTCCTGCTGCCACTGCTGCACAGGAACCACCTGAAGAACCGCCTGGTACATGTTCCAGATTCCATGGGTTTCTGGTGATGCCGTAAGCGGAGGTCTCTGTTGTACTTCCCATGGCAAATTCATCCATGTTTGTTTTTCCGATAATGACCAGTCCGGCTTTTTCCAGACGGTCAATGACTTCTGCATTATACTGAGGCACAAAATTCTCAAGAATCTTTGATGCACAGGTAGTTTTCTTTCCGTTAATACAGATATTATCTTTGATCGCGATCGGTACGCCTGCAAGAGGACTGGTATAAGTACCGTCCTCGATGCCTTTCTGTACTTCTTCTGCACGTTTGTATGCTTCTTCTTTATATGTGTCAAGATAAGCGTGTACTTCTGAATCCTGTTTCTCAATCTGTTCAAAAACAGTTTTTACTCCATCCAGGACGCTGACCTGACGCTGTTTTATTTTTTCCCCCAGCTGCAAGGCTGTTAATTTCTCCAACTCCATTGTCCTGTCTCCTATCCTATGGTTTTCGGAACCTGATACTGTCCTTCTTTTGCTTTCGGTGCATTTGCCAGCATTGCTTCTTTGTTGTCTCCGTTTGTGACAACGTCCTCACGAAATACGTTTTCGTCCTGGAAAATATGGGACATAGGCTCTACTTCCGATGTATCCAGTTCATCCAGTTTCTCTACATAATCAAGCATTTTCTGCATTTCGGCTTTGGCTTTTTCCTTTTCTTCTTCCGAGAGGGAAAGTTTAGCGAGGATGCAGACGTTTTCCATTGTTTCATCATCTATGATCTTTGCCATGATTTTCTCCTTATATATACTGCCTGTAACATTCTATATTGCTTTTATTTCCGACTTATTTACGGTTCCAGACGGTTCATATCTCGCGGGAAGAGACAGGTTTCACGAACATTCTCTTCACCGATAAGCTGCATGGTCAGACGTTCCAGACCGATTCCCAGTCCACCGTGAGGCGGCATACCATGTTTGAAGGTATCCAGATACTGTTCCATGCCTTCCTGCGTCATACCTCTGTCTTCAATTTTCTGTACCAGCATGTTGTAATCATGGATACGCTGTCCGCCTGTTGTGATCTCAAGGCCTTTGAATAACAGGTCAAAGCTTAAGGTAAATCTTGCGTCTTCCGGATCATCCATTGCATAGAATGGACGTTTCTTTGACGGATAATGTGTGACAAATACGAAATCTGAGCCATATTCTTCTTTGAAATACTGTCCGATCAATGCTTCTTCTTCCGGCTCCAGATCGAATGGATTTCTGATCTTACGGTTATATTTCTGTGATACCAGTTCCTTGGCTACATCGAAACGGACTGCCGGGATTTTGGATACATCCGGGATCTCAAGCTTCAAAATCTGTACTTCTTTTGCATATTCTGTTTTCAGAAGGTTCATGGCATACTGGAGGAATCCTGTTTCCATTGCCATAATTTCTTCGAAGCTGTCAATATATCCCATCTCGAAGTCCAGACTGGTGTATTCATTTAAATGACGTTTTGTATTATGTTTCTCAGCCCGGAATACAGGGCCTGTCTCAAATACTCTGTCAAATACGCCAACCATCATCTGCTTGTAGAACTGTGGGCTCTGCGCAAGTACTGCAGGTTTGTGGAAGTAGCTAAATTTGAAAAGGTTTGCCCCACCCTCTGCTCCTCTGGCTCCGATCTTCGGAGTATGGATTTCTGTGAATCCCTGTCCGTAAAGATAATCACGGAATGCTTTTGTCAGTGCCTCCTGAATTTTAAATTTGGAACGCTCCTGAATATTTCTCAGGGAAATCGGTCTGTAGTTTAATTTTGCTTCCAGGGAAGTGTTCAGTTTCCATTTGTCGATTGCCATTGGAAGTGGCTCTGCCGGTGTTGATAAAATATCAATATGACGAATACGAAGCTCTCTTCCGTGGGGTGCTCTCTCCTCTTCATGCAGGATTCCTTTCACCCTGATCGTCATTGCTTCCTTCAATTCATGAATGGAAACATTTGCCATTTCATTTTCATAGACTGTCTGGAATAAGCCTTCCCTTCTTCTAAGAATGATAAATGCCACATCACCCATATTACGGATGCTGTGAACAGCGCCTTCGATTACGGCTTCCTGGTTCAGGAGATTATTACCTACGAGTTCCTCCCAGGTATTGATTTCTTTTTTCCATGTTCCATCCATAAATTCCATTTCCTCATCCTCCATTTCTTCATTTCTGAAAACCTTTGTGATATGTCCGATGGAGTCTGTCTTCAAAAATCAGTCTGCGCAGATGCAAATGACTTTATCATTCTTTTACTCCTTGAATATCAAAAAGGCGTAATCAGAAAATCCGGGGATAGTTGTCCCCTGGACTCTCTGATTACGCCTTTGTAATCATTCTTCCTGTCATTATCTATTTTATGTTTGTTTGTGTTCTTTCTATATATAATATAATGTTAGGGTTAAAATGTATTTTGCCTCTAACTTGATATGAACAAAAATATATTCTGTATATTACCACATATTCTGTCAAAATAATATCGTCATTTTTTACAAAATTTTCCTTATTATTTTCGGATATTTTATTTAGAACGTGTTTGAAAAATCAGATTTCATCATACATCAGCATGAGTAACATCTGTGCAGTTTCTACCATGTTGGTTCCTGAATCCATGCTGCATTTCTGAATATGTCTGTACGCTTCGTCTTCTGTCATCTGGTTTTTTTCCATCAGAAGACGTTTAGCATTCGAGATATAATTCTGTTCTTTTTCTGATCTGGGCTTTGGTTTCTTTTTTTCTTTTTTGATCCGGCGTTCCAGATGATAGAGCATGTCATTGACCGTATCTATCAGTACGCTTGCTTTCATCGGCATCTGTACAGTGCTGACGGAATTCGGTGCTTCATCTATAATACGCTGAGAAGCCAGAAGCAACATTTCAAAATACTGTGGCAGGTTATCGAGAGCGTCTTTATAATAGGCATCTGTCAGCTTATACCCACATATCAGAACACCACTGTCAAGCTCTGAGATACTGGCCAGCGCATTAGAGACAGAGCTGCAGACAGAGGCTACTGTGAGCCCATGTCTGTTAAGTATTGTGCGGATTTTCTTTGCGTCTTCAATTTTCGGTAACGCAATCACAATGCTGCTGCTCATAACTCTGCCACTCCTATTTCTGTTACAGCCTGAGTTTCCGTCCACTGCTTATTGCTTTTTGCAACCTCTGCAGGGGACTTGTTTGATTTTGATCAAGCGGATGTTCGCAATCCGCTTCGCTACTTGCTCATAACCGAATAACTGCTTCGCAGTTTATCAGAAGAAGCTTCGCTCCTCCTGATACAAACAAGTCCCCACCCACTGCTTATTGCCTTTTACAATTTCTACAGGGGACTTGTTTGATTCGGTTAAATTCTGTATAAGTATTCCTCGATTTCCCAGGCTGAAATTTCTCTTGTATAGCGAAGCCATTCTTTTTTCTTGGCTGCTGCGTATTCTTTACAAAATTCTGTTCCAAGTACTTCTTTGATCCAGTCACTCTGTTCGAAGTAATCAATTGCTTCGTTCAAATTTCCCGGAAGATTTTCAATCTTCATTGTTTTCTGATCTGTTTCGGATAACTCTCTGCTGGAGGACTTAGTCGGATAAATCTTCTTATTGATTCCATCCAGTCCTGCTGCCAGACATACTGCAAATACCAGATACGGATTTGCTGCTGCATCCGGACTTCTCAGTTCGATCCTTGTCTCCATACCTCTGGATCCCGGAATTCTTACCAGTGAATTCTGGTTGTTCTTTGTCCATGTCAGTTCTGTCGGTGCTTCATAGCCCGGAACCAGACGTTTGTAGGAATTTACGATAGGATTGGTGATCAGTGCCATCTCTTTGCTGTGAGCCAGAAGACCTCCTACGAAGTAATAAGCTTCTTCGCTTAATTCCTGTGGATTTCCCGGATTGACGAATACATTTCTTCCATCTTTAAATAAGGAGAAATGAATGTGCATTCCGGAGCCGTTTACTTCTGCCCTTGGTTTCGGCATAAACGTCGCATGAAGTCCATGGCGTTTGGCAATGGTACGGACCGTCATCTTAAATGACATGATCCGGTCTGCAATCGTACGGACTTCACCGTATTTGAAATCTACTTCGTGCTGTGCAGGAGCAGTTTCATGGTGAGAAGATTCTACCTCAATCCCCATGTCTTCCAGATTTAATACAATATCACGTCTTGCGTTTTCACCCAGATCCACAGGACTGACATCCAGATATCCGGCCTTTTCATGTGTTACAGTAGTCGGAACTCCGTTATCATCTGTATGAAAAAGGAAAAACTCACATTCCGGATCTACCAGACAGGTGTATCCCTCCTTCTTTGCCTCCCGGGCGGTTTTCTTCAGGATATATCTCGGACTTCTCTCATGAGGGGTTCCGTCCGGACAATAGATATCGCATAACAGTCTGGCAACTTTGCCCTGCTGTGGTCTCCATGGGAGAATTGCAAAGGTGTCAAGATCCGGTCTTAAGTACATATCCGGTTCGGATTCTCCTGCGATTCCTGCGATAAAGGAACCATCTACGATACATCGGTTATCCAGTGCGCGGGGAAGTTCCCGGGCAGTTATGGCGATGTTTTTCAGCGTTCCGAACATATCTGTGAACTGGAGACGGATAAATTCCACGTCTTCCTCCTCAGCCATCTGTAATATTTCTTCTCTGGTATAATTCCCCATTTTCATTCACTCCTTGTCAGCATAGTTTCTGCTGTTTTTGCTTTCTTAATGATTCTTCGATACAGTTTTGTCCTGTCTGGAAGTTTTATAGATTCTTCTTATAATGATATAAAAAATGGCGCACTTTCTACAGTTACTTTTCTATAGAAAGAACGCCTTTGTTCATGTAGGCAATTATAACAACATGCTTATTTTTTGTCAACTGCTTATTTTTCGTTAATAAATCATCGACTCTTTCCATGTTACTGTGCGCTCCGATCTCGACAACACACTTTGTAGCTTACTTATAATCGCTATTTTGAGAATACCGCATCATTCCTTGAAAGAAGATATACGCAATACTGATTCATACTGATTCCCTCTCTCTGAGAATGTTCTGCCAGTAGTCTATGCAGGCTTCTTGGAATTCTCAGTTTAAACTGTCCGGAATAATCTTCAAGGCTATCCGGCTCATGGATTTCTACTCCTTCTTCTAATGCAGCTTCAAGCCATGCTTTTTTTGCATCCAGGGCATTTGAAATTGCACTTTCCACTGTTTCTCCGCAGGTAATGCAACCAGGGAGATCCGGATACGAAACTACGAATCCTCCTTCGGTTTTATCTTCTACAACTTCCATACGATAGGACATTGACATATAATCATTCAGCGTCTTCATGATTCTTCGCCTCACTTTCTACTATTTCCCTTACCATTTCTACATATACTTTCTTTATCGGCTCATGTTTTGGTATTGTAATAGGCATACATCCAGACTTTCTAAATGTATAATGACTGCTTCCACTTCTCGGAACATTCATTTCATATCCATAACTTTCCAATACTTTTCGCAATTCATCAAATCGAAGATCTTTTGATAAATTACATATACGTGTTATCAGTTTATCCCATTTTGACATTCTTATATCTCCTATTTACATTATATGTGGTATCGTATATGGTGTCAATCAATTTTTCTATGCCAAATTTGAAAAGGTTTCCGTATTCTCCGAAAGAAAAATACGCAAAATACAAATTCAAAAATACTGTCTTTTGTACTTAATCATAAAGGGAAATGGATGAGCCGAATGGTTCAAAAATTATTTTAGATATGTAGATATGCAAATTTAATGTAACAAAAGTATTATTTGCTGTGGATAATAGCAATATGTTCCGACTCAAATTATAAGCGGTTTTGCTTAGAAAATCAATAATCTTATTGTTAAAAAAACATCTACCATACTCTCATAGATAACAATGACAAAATATAAAATGGAAGTATATATAGTAACCTTTGCAGCCGGTTCTTTGCTGTATATATTATAATACTCTGAATCGGCATCCATATCCAAAGGAGAATACTAAATAATTCAAATTTATACGCTATCCAATAACAGAGCATCGGGAGTAACAACAAGAACATTCCAATAACTGACTTGCATTGTAATTTTTCTTTTAAAGAATATCTGAGCGGAAATCCTTTTTTAACTAAACGTAATTCATTTTGCACATTATAGCTGACAACATTCTGTCCTAATATCAATATAGAAAACAATAATACATACTCAATATATTTTCCCTCTATCTGCGATAATAACATTGTGATTAAAACAATCGCAAAATACTGATACATAATCTGTTTCTTTCTTCTAATAACACTAACCACCTCATAAACCATCAAAAAACGGTAGCGGTTGCCATAATATTTCTTCATCAGTCCCTTCATTTCTCTCTGATTATTTTGGAAAAACACTTCATCCTGTGTTTGCAAGACTGTATCATATTCCCTATTCAAAAAACCATATAACATCTGATTATATTGTTGAAAGAACGGGATAATTGCTTGATAGCTAAAATAAGGATATAAAATGAAATATAATCCGTAAATGATCAATAGTACACTGGCAACAAATACACTTCTATTAAAAAAGCAAATCATTACTACTGCTAACATACATATATTCGTAATATCCCGATATTTATATTGCGTCGATAAAACCGTATGCATATTGACGATTGGGTTACAGATCATAACCACAATAAACTGTCTCAAAACTATTCCCTCCATTGGGAAAGCCCAAAATAAAATCAACGCAACACACAACGTCAGTACCGTGCTTTTTCCTATCTTCTTCACTCGCCAAATATATGTTTTTTCTATTTTCCAAATATAAGTTTCAGGAAAAATACGCATTCTTGGTATTGTTCCAAACAAATTCATAAACAAGAAGCAGAGAATACCATACGGTATAAAAACAGCAATATCCATTCCATGGGTTGTCTGAATCATAGATTGTAATATAAGAATACATGGCACAATAGCAATCAGTATAAGATAAGCACCTATATTTCGTTTAATCATTCTAACTGCAAATTTGAATCTCTGTTTCAAAAGCAACTGATACATACTTTATTCCCCTTCAGATAAAATCTTTGCGATTTTCTCTCTATCAACTTCCTCCGTATTGATTTCTCTAATTTGTCCGTTATGTAACAAAAGACACTTGTCACAAACATTTTGTAAACACTCTATATCATGGCTTGAAATAATGTAAATTCCTTTTTCTTTCTTGTGAAACTCTACTATTACATTTTCTAAAAGTTTCATTTGGACAGGATCAAGCCCTGAGAATGGTTCATCAAAAATAGTAATTTTTTCTTCTTGTATCATTGCACAAGCATTATTTAGTCGTTGCATTGTACCTTTTGAAAGTTCTGACGGAGAATAGTTCTCATACTTTTTTAATCCCAACCCATCTAAAATCCTCTCGATTTTATCAAATGCCTCTTGCTTTTTTATCTTTCTACTCGAAGCAATTAAAAGAAGATTTTCATATATTGTCAGCTCATTAAAAAAACTTGGTTGATCCATTGCATAGGCAACCGGCATATCAAGATAATCAACCTTGTTCATTTTTTCTCCGTCGATAGAAATTACTCCCGTATAATTTTTATCATAATTCGAAAGTATATTCAAAAGGGTAGTCTTTCCAGCTCCATTTCTTCCAACAAGTCCATAAATACAAGTATTTTCAAATGTATAGTTTAAGTTCGAAAAAACGACTGTTTCACCATATTTTTTAGTTAAATTTGAAATCTGAATCATAAAATTTCTTTTCCTCTCAAATCCATTTTCGTCAATCCGACTACTAACAATCCCATAAAGACTGCCGTGTTCACAAATAAAAGTACAACAACACTTTTTACCACTCCGAAAGTAAAAAGTATTGAGAAAACTTCTACTGACAATACAATAAAACACATATAATTTGTCAAATACTCTGTTATAATTTCTCCATAATAATTATTCATCTGTAATTTGGCATAGATAAAAGGTTTTAATAAATAACGGATTATAATACAAATAACCGGACAAATAAAAATCCAATTTTTATTCACCAAAGATGTTGCCACACCTTTACTCCATTGTACCGGAATTTCTGTCGGCAGCTTAGAATAAGACAATGTCCCAATAATCAAGCATAGTACGGTAATCGTTATCCAAGTAAGCATACTTCCCCATATATACAAAAAGCTAGCTGAATCCAGTTTGAAAACAATTTGATTATCTTTCCAATAATCCTGCAACTCTGTTACATATTGTTCTACCTGTAATTTTTCATAACTAATACTTTCTTCACCCAACATTTTTTCGCACATGCGTTTTGCCTTATTCAAATCAGTAATCTGACTATTTAATATTTCATTCTGCCTCTCAAGCGTTTCCTGCAATGTTACTTTTCCAGATATAATGCTTCGTATATCCTCAATAGAAATTCCTAATGTACGCAGATATGCAATCTTCTTTATATTTTCCACATCATTTTCTGAATAATCTCTATAACCATTACTTTCGTTTCTTGAAGGCTCAATGAGTTTTTCCTTTTCATAAAAACGAACATTAGAACGGGATAAACCTGTTCGTTCTTCTACGTCTTTTATTTTCATGTTATGCACTCCTTTCAAGCAACTCTATTTTATCTTAAGAATAAGCTATAAACAAGGTTTACAGTCAAGCATTTATCCAAAATCTCTTCTCTTTTAGTTATAAATCAATTCAGCATTCACAACCTCTCTTGCTCTACTCCAAATATTATTCATTTCTACTACCCAAGCCACCTGATCAGTTGCTTTAAGTTGTTCGGTAATACCTTCACTCTCTGCCATCTGCTCTACAATCCTTTCAAAGTGTTTCTGTGCCTGTTCTTCTATATCAGCCAAATAATCATTCAACCTTCCACTTGTAAGCAGATTCAGATATACACCTCTACGATATTCTTTGTGACCGTAAAGATTCGGTCTTTCTTCTTCAATCCGTAAAGCATCTGCAAATATTCCTGCATTTCTTCACAGAGGAACTTCGGCATTTTGATCACACGGTTACTTTTCTTTGTTTTCGGTGTGGTAATCACATCTTCGCCGTGTAATCGCTGATAGGACTTATTGATTCTGACCGTTTCTTTCTCAAAATTGAAGTCAGCGGCGGTCAGTGCCAACAATTCTCCCTCACGGATACCGCACCAGTAGAGCATTTCAAAAACGTAAAAGGAAACAGGAACAAGAAAACCGAAAGCGGAACTTATTGCTGCACTGGCACAGACTTTGGATGTTTCCCCTCATGCCCTCGATGTGCCTGACATTGACAGCTATATCGGACTGATACACACTTTATTTACCCTTGAAGATTTGTACGGTCTAACAGTCAGTGAATCAGACGAAGATATCTGCCTGAAAGTCGATACTTTCAAAGGCAAGGACGCTCACGAACTCTGGAAAATGCTGTATGCCTGGAAAGAGCAGGCTGACAAGCTATCTTCTGAAGAAATCAGCAAGGACAAATACGATGAGTGGCGTTACCACTACCCGGAATTTGATACTACGCAAACATGGGCAAAAGTTCCGTCACAGAAACTTAGCAACGCTCTGGTCGGAATATTCCAAGACCGACTCAAACCAGATAAATATGGATTTATTTGTTGCACAACCACCTATTAATCATTCTCTAACCCTAAAACCACTGGATTACGAGAATAATTGCTCTTATACAACCGTTATCAATTTGTTATCAAAAGACTTTTAAAAATGCTGCAAACCCGTATAAACGCTGGGTTTACTAAGTATTTTTGTTTATTCAAACTAAACTACAATTATTGTAATACCCGAAACACCCGAAAATCATTTCAAAAAACAAAGGTGCTACTTCCTGACGTCTTTTTCCGTCAGACAATAGCACCTTTCTCATATTTTATCTTATTTTTACAGATAGGAATATCCCATCAGTGATTCATCCACTGCTTTCGCAGCTTCTCTGCCTTCACGTATTGCCCATACTACCAGGGACTGGCCTCTGTGCATGTCTCCTGCTGTGAAGACTTTGTCTACGGAGGTCTGATACTGCTCTGGTTTTGTATCTACATTGGTTCTTCCATTGATGGCTACCTTAAATGCGTCTGTTACATATTTCTCACTGCCAAGGAATCCGGCTGCGATAAGGACTACATCTACAGGGATGACTTCTTCGCTTCCTTCTACAGGAACCATCATCATACGTCCTGTCTTTGGATCTTTTTCACTCTTTAATTTTGTGAGCTTTGCCTGGCAGACATTTCCGTTTTTATCTTTGATAAATTCTGTAACCGTAGTCTGGTATACTCGTGGATCATGTCCGAATACTGCGATAGCTTCTTCCTGGCCATAGTCTGTTTTGAGGACTCTCGGCCACTGCGGCCATGGGTTGGATGGTGTTCTTTCCACTGGCGGCTTGGGCATCATCTCTAACTGGATCACAGATTTGGCACCCAGACGGATAGATGTTCCTACGCAGTCATTTCCTGTATCACCGCCACCGATGACCAGAACATTTTTGCCTTTTGCAAGTTCATATGGAACTTTGGCAAAGTCAGAATCCAGAAGAGCTTTTGTTACCTGTCCCAGAAAATCTACTGCGAAGTAGATTCCTTTTGCATCACGTCCCGGAACTTTAATGTCTCGTGGATTGGATGCTCCGCAGGCAAGGATGACGCGGTCGAACTGTTTCAGAAGTTCTTCTGCTTTGATGTCCTTTCCTACGTTTACATTTGTAACAAATTTCACTCCCTCTTCTTCCATAAGATGGATTCTTCTGTCAACAACAGCTTTGTCCAACTTCATGTTAGGAATACCGTAACGGAGAAGTCCGCCTACACGGTCTTTTCTTTCAAATACAGTTACACTGTGGCCTCGTCTGTTTAACTGTTGGGCTGCTGCCAGTCCGGACGGACCGCTTCCAATGACTGCAATAGACTTGCCTGTACGTACTTCCGGAATCTGCGGGGTTACCCATCCGTTCTCATAGGCTGTCTCAATGATCGCACGTTCGTTTTCTTTGGTGGATACCGGTTCTCCGTTTATATTACAGGTGCAGGCTGCTTCGCAGAGTGCAGGGCAGACACGTGAAGTAAATTCCGGGAAGCTATGTGTCTTGCTCAGTCTTAAGAATGCCTGTTTCCAGTTGCCTGTATAAACCAGATCGTTTGTCTCAGGTACAAGGTTGTGCAGAGGGCAGCCGGATGCCATACCGCCGATCATCATACCTGACTGGCAGAATGGGACACCGCATGCCATGCAGCGTGCGCCCTGAAGTTTCTGTTTCTCTTTATTTAATGGGGTCCTGAATTCTTTGAAGTTTGCGATGCGGACCTTTGGCGGCAGAACTTTTGCCGTCTCTCTCTCATATTCTAAAAATCCTGTTGGTTTGCCCATGATTTCCTCCTCTTCGCCGCACTTGCTGCGGCAATAATGGTATGGCCCACGCCACCTTTTTATTTATTCTAAAAGATGACGGGGCAACATTGATAAGTTCACACGATATATTCAATTATTATCAATGTTTAGCGCCAATACTTTCATAGAACGCTTCCATCTGTGCCTGCTGACTGTTCAGACCTTTTTCTTCCAGTTTTGCACTTAAAGTGATCATCTTCTTGTACTCATTCGGAATGAGTTTCTTAAAGTGCGGCAGATAATAATCAAAGTCAGCCAGAACTTTCGCACCGAGTTTGGAACCTGTTGCTTCTACATGAGCTTCAATCAGGTCGCGAAGTTCTTTTTTGTCATATTTGTTTTCCACTTTTTCGATGGAAATCATGGCTTTGTTCAGATTCTTGTAAAGAACATTATCCACATCCAGTACATATGCGATACCGCCGCTCATACCTGCTGCAAAGTTCTTGCCAGTCTTACCAAGTACGACTACGCGGCCACCTGTCATATATTCACAGCCGTGCTCTCCTACACCTTCTACAACTGCGGATGCACCGGAGTTACGGACTGCGAAACGCTCACCTGCAACACCATTGATAAATGCAGTACCACTGGTTGCACCGTAGAGGGCAACATTACCTACAATAATATTCTCTTCTGCTTTGTATGCAGCTTTCTCCGGAACCCTCAGGATCAGTTTACCACCGGAAAGTCCTTTTCCGAAGTAGTCATTACTGTCACCGGTCAGTTCCAGTGTAAGTCCTTTGGGGATAAATGCACCGAAGCTCTGTCCGCCGGCACCGTTGCAGTGTACAGTGATGGTGTCATCTGCAAGTCCGTTTTTATTCTTTCTGGTAATCTCTGCACCAAGGATGGTTCCGAATGTACGGTCAATGTTTGTCAGATTTACAGAAAGCTCTGTTTTCTGACCTTTATTGATTGCATTTGCACATTTCTTAACCAGAACTTTTTCATCCATGGTTTTTTCCAGTTCGAAATTATATACAGCCTTCGGGTCAAAGGTAACTTTCTGATCTTTGCCTGCAAATGGATTGTTCAGGATTGCACTTAAATCTACTTTACCCTGATGTGGTTCCGCTACATTGTCTGTCTGAACCAGAAGATCTGTACGTCCAACCATTTCGCTGACTGTACGGAATCCCAGTTTAGACATATACTCTCTTAATTCCTGTGCGATAAAGCGCATGAAATTCTCTACATATTCCGGTTTTCCTTTAAATCTCTTGCGGAGTTCCGGATTCTGTGTTGCCACACCTACCGGGCAGGTATCCAGGTTACATACACGCATCATTACACAGCCCATGGTTACAAGAGGAGCTGTTGCGAAACCGAATTCCTCTGCACCCATCAATGCTGCGATTGCAACGTCACGGCCACTCATAAGCTTACCGTCAGTCTCAATGCGTACACGATTTCTCAGACCATTTTTGAGCAGTGTCTGATGCGTTTCTGCAAGTCCCAGTTCCCATGGAAGTCCTGCATTGTGGATAGAACTTCTTGGAGCTGCACCTGTACCTCCGTCATAACCGGAGATCAGAATTGTCTGCGCACCTGCTTTGGCAACACCTGCTGCAACTGTGCCCACGCCTGCTTCAGATACCAGTTTAACAGAAATATCTGCATATTTATTTGCATTCTTAAGGTCATAGATTAACTGTGCCAGGTCCTCGATAGAATAGATATCGTGGTGCGGTGGCGGGGAGATCAGGCTGACACCCGGTGTAGAATGACGGGTTTTGGCAATCCATGGATATACCTTCTTTGCAGGAAGATGTCCGCCTTCACCAGGTTTTGCACCCTGTGCCATCTTGATCTGGATTTCTCTTGCAGATACAAGATAACGGCTGGTTACACCGAAACGTCCGCTGGCAACCTGTTTGATTGCGGAGCATCTGTCATCGCTGCTTCCTGCAGAATCCAGTCTCTCGTCACTTTCACCGCCCTCACCTGTATTGGATTTTCCATGGAGGTGGTTCATGGCGATTGCCAGTGTCTCATGTGCTTCCTGTGAAATGGAACCATAGGACATGGCACCTGTCTTAAATCGTTTTACGATATCATCTACACTTTCTACTTCTTCAAGCGGAACCGGTGTCTCGGCAAACTTAAAGTCCAGAAGACCTCTTAAGTTTCCGTGGTTTTCTTTATCTACCAGATCTGTGTACTGTTTGAACAGATCGTAGCTTCCTGTCCATGTGGACTGCTGCAGAAGATGGATAGTCTGAGGATTGTAACGATGTTCCTCTCCCTGGCTTCTCATCTTGTGTGCGCCTACGCTGTCCAGAGTCAGGTCTGTAGGAAGTCCTAATGGGTCAAATGCTTCTGAGTGAAGTTTCTCTACATTCTCTTCGATGTCTTCCAGTGTGATTCCGCCCACACGGCTGACTGTACCTGTAAAGTATTTCTCGATCACATCAGAAGAGATACCAATTGCCTCAAAAATCTGAGATCCCTGATAGGACTGAATGGTGGAAATACCCATCTTGGAAGCAATCTTTACAATTCCGCTGATAACTGCATGGTTGTAATCATCTACTGCTGCATAGTAATCTTTGTCCAGCATATGGCTGTCGATCAGCTCATGGATTGTCTCAAGGGCAAGGTATGGGTTGATAGCGCTTGCACCATAACCAAGTAAAGTTGCGAAATGATGTACTTCTCTCGGTTCTCCGGATTCCAGAATGATGGCAAGAGAGGTACTCTTCTTTGTTTTTACAAGGTGCTGATGAACTGCGGATACTGCCAGAAGTGACGGAATCGGCATATGGTTTTCATCTACTCCTCTGTCTGAAAGAACAAGGATATTTGCACCCTCACGGAATGCTTTATCTACTTCTACGAAAAGACGGTCAATGGCTCTCTCAAGCTTGGTGCTCTTATAATATAAGGTAGAAACAACTGCTGTCTTGAAGCCCTCATGTTTGAAGCTCTTGATCTTCATCATGTCTGTATTTGTCAAAATCGGGTTATTAATCTTTAATACCTGACAGTTTTCCGGTTTCTGCTCCAGCAGGTTTCCGTCTTTACCTACATAAACACTTGTGCTGGTAACGATTTCCTCACGGATCGCATCGATCGGAGGGTTGGTAACCTGTGCAAAGAGCTGTTTAAAGTAGTCAAATAATGGTCTGTTCTGTTTGGAAAATACTGCAAGCGGGGTATCCACACCCATGGCACCGATGCTCTCTGCTCCGTTTAACGCCATGTTTCTGATGGAAGTGCGGTACTGCTCATAAGTATAGCCGAATGCTTTCTGCAGACGTGCTCTCTGCTCAGGTGTGTATTCTTCCGGTCTTTCGTTAGGAATCTTGATGTCTTTTAACTGTACCAGATGACTGTCCAGCCATTCACCGTATGGCTGCATTTTTGCATAACCCTCTTTCAGTTCATTGTCATCAATTACTTTTCCCTTTACAGTATCTACAAGAAGCATTTTTCCAGGATGGAGACGCTCTTTTAATACGATTTTCTCTTCCGGAATTGGCAGAACACCCACTTCTGAGGAAAGGATCATGTAACCATCGGAAGTAATATAATATCTGGATGGACGGAGACCGTTTCTGTCAAGGACAGCTCCCATCACATCACCGTCTGAGAAGAGGATAGATGCAGGTCCGTCCCATGGCTCCATCATGGTTGCATAGTACTGGTAGAAATCACGCTTTGCCTGGGAAATGGTATCATTGTTTGCCCATGGTTCAGGGATTGTGATCATCACTGCAAGGGGCAGTTCCATGCCGCTCATTACCAGGAATTCCAGTGTATTGTCAAGCATTGCAGAGTCGGAACCATTTCTGTTTACAACAGGGAGCACTTTATGAAGCTGTCCCTCCAGATATGGGGATTCCATGTTTTCTTCTCTTGCAAGCATCTTATCTGCGTTGCCGCGGATGGTGTTGATCTCACCGTTGTGTACCATGAAACGGTTAGGATGTGCTCTCTCCCAGCTTGGGTTTGTGTTGGTACTGAAACGGGAGTGTACCATAGCGATAGCAGATTCATAATCCGGGCTCTGGAGGTCTTCGAAGAAAGTACGAAGCTGTCCAACCAGGAACATACCTTTGTAAACGATGGTACGGCTGCTCATGGATACTACGTAAGTGTTGTCATTACTCTGTTCAAACTCACGTCTTGCAATATAGAGCATACGATCAAACGGAAGTCCCTTCTCTACATCTTCCGGTTTCTTGATAAATGCCTGCATAATACATGGCATACATTCTCTTGCTTTGTGGCCAAGTACCTCCGGAAATACCGGAACCTGACGCCATCCGAGAAGTTTCAGACCTTCTTTCTCAAGAATGATCTCAAACATCTTCTTTGCCTGTGCGCGTTTGATCTCGTGCTGCGGGAAGAAAAACTGTGCGATGCCATATTCTCTCTCATCGCCAATCTCAAATCCCTCTTTCTTACAGGCTTTCTTGAAAAATTTATGGGAAATCTGGAGAAGGATACCTACACCGTCACCAGTTTTGCCTTCTGCATCCTTACCTGCGCGGTGTTCCAGATGTTCTACGATCTTTAATGCATTTGCAACAGTATCGTGGGTTTTCTTGCCTTTGATATTGACAACTGCTCCGATACCACAGTTGTCATGCTCAAATTCAGACCGGTACAGACCTTGCTGTTGCTGCTGTTCTCTCACTTCTTTCATAATCTCCTCATCCTTTCTATTTCTGCTGCTGTTCTTCGCTTATTTTCTTATCGACGGCCGCCTGGATGAATCCTCTGAATAAAGGATGTGCATGGTTCGGGCGGGATTTGAATTCCGGATGGGCCTGAGTTCCTACATAGAACGGGTGCCCTGCGATCTCGATCATCTCTACGATATGATTATCAGGGGAAGTTCCTACGATATTCATTCCCTTCTCCTGAAGTTCTTTACGGAATGCATTGTTTACTTCATAACGATGTCTGTGGCGCTCATGGATTTCTTTTTTGCCAAAGAGTTCATAGGATCTGGAATCTTCTGCAAGAATACATGGATAGCTTCCAAGTCTTAAGGTTCCACCGATATCTTCGATATCTTCCTGATCCGGCATTAATGCAATTACCGGATGCTTTGTCTCCGGATTCAATTCAATACTGTTTGCATCTTCGTATCCAAGTACATGACGGGCGAATTCTACAATTGCCATCTGCATTCCCAGACAGATTCCAAGATATGGAATCTTATGTACTCTTGCATACTGTGCTGCCAGGATCATTCCTTCTGTACCTCTGTTTCCGAAACCACCCGGAACCAGAATACCATCTACATTGTGAAGCTGCTGATCCAGATTCTTCTCTGTCAGTTCTTCGGAATCGATCCAGTCAAGCTCTACCTTGGCTCTGCAGGAAATTCCGCCATGTTTCAGTGCCTCTACTACACTGAGATATGCATCATGAAGCTGTGTATATTTTCCTACAATTGCGATCTTTACTGTTTTATTCGGATTTCTCAGACTTTCTACCATTTCCTCCCAGTCACTTAAATCCGGTTTTCTGTTTTCCAGACGGAGACTTGAAAGAACTACATCTGCAAGCTTCTCTCTTTCCATTGCAAGAGGAGCTTCATATAAATATTCTACATCCAGGTTCTGAAGTACATGTGATACAGGTACATTGCAGAATAAAGCGATTTTTTCTTTAATGTCCTCTGTCAGCTCATGTTCACTTCTGCACACCAGTACATCCGGCTGGATTCCCATTCCCTGAAGTTCCTTTACGCTTGCCTGTGTGGGTTTGGTTTTCAGTTCTTCAGATGCTTTTAAATAAGGAATTAATGTTACGTGGATCAGGATTGCATTGTCATGTCCCACATTGAGCTGGAACTGACGGATTGCTTCCAGGAACGGTTGGCTTTCAATATCACCGACTGTTCCTCCCACCTCGATAATGGCAATCTTGTTTTCCTCCGGTGATTTGGCGCGGTAGAAACGACTCTTAATCTCATTTGTAATATGAGGAATTACCTGTACGGTACCCCCGCCGAAATCCCCGTGACGTTCTTTCTGAAGAACAGACCAGTAAACCTTACCGGTTGTCACATTGGAATTTTTATCAAGACTCTCATCAATGAATCTCTCATAATGTCCCAGATCCAGGTCTGTCTCTGTACCATCGTCTGTTACAAAAACTTCTCCGTGCTGAATCGGGTTCATGGTTCCGGGGTCGATATTGATATAAGGATCAAACTTCTGCATGGTTACCTGGTATCCTCTCGCTTTCAGAAGACGCCCCAGAGATGCAGCTGTGATTCCCTTTCCAAGACCGGAAACAACTCCTCCTGTAACAAATACGTATTTCACTGCCATTTTGATTTCCTCCTCCATCATCCTTTGTTAATAAAAAAGCGTCAGATGCAGCTATCAGAGGGCACTTGACCCATCTGGTATTCTGCATCTGACGCCTTTGTCAGATCATCATATCTTCTATAATAATATGTTCAATTGGCTTTCTTTAAAAATATGCTATACTATAAAACATTTTTTTTCGTTTGTCAATAATGAATTTCCCGTTTTTAAGCAAAAACAAATCAAATAAGTTCCTTCTGATAAACTATGAAGCAGTTATATTTTATGGAATTACTCTGAACACAGTCATAATACAGAAAAAACGAATCTGTAAAAATTCATCTTCCAGACCCGTCTTCTCTGCGATAATTATTCGGTTATAAAAATGTAAAATTTATGCAACTGCAAATTTCTTCAATGTACGATCAAATTCCCGGCTCTCCCCGTGGCAGTCTACTGTCAGTTCTCTGGTCAGATCCAGACTAAGTACACCAAGGATTGATTTGGCATCAATTAAAAATCTGTTGTAATAAACATCAATATCAAAATCACATCTGCTTGCAGCATTCACAAATTCCTGCACCTCTTCAGTTGCATTTAACTTGATTTTACTCTGTGACATCGTGATCACCCTTTCTGAAAACATTCTTTGTTTTTTTCTATCAGACGCCCATATTATGTTCCACATTTCAGAATTTGTCAAGTTTTTAAATTTATCCAATTTTCATAAAGCGCAGGGGTTCTATTGTGCATTTTGTTCGTTTATATATGTTTCCGCAGCATTGTTTTATACATTATGTATGGTTTTATTCTATATTGGTTTTACCATTATGTGAGATTGATTCCATATATCATCGACAGGTTTCTGCATTTTTTATGAATTTTTGCGACTTAACACTTCACAATATCTGCAAACTCCGCATTTCTATAATCCGGAATCTCCATCGGATAATTTCCATCGAAGCATGCCTTACATAAGGGCAGGCCGCCCGCCATTCCTTCCAGATAATCTGTCTGCATGTAGCCAAGAGAATCTGCTCCGATCATTTTACAGATTTCCTCTGTGCTGTGGCTGGCTGCAATGAGCTGATCATTTGACGGCACATCCGTTCCGAAATAGCATGGATGTAAAAATGGCGGTGAACTGATACGTACGTGCACTTCCTTTGCTCCCGCCTCTTTTAACATATGGATCAGGTTTGCAATGGTTGTTCCACGAACAATAGAATCATCCACCAGAACAATCCTCTTATCTTTTACAACAGATTCCAGCACACTCAGTTTCAGATGAACACTGGACTCACGTTCTTCCTGAGTCGGTTTGATAAATGTTCTTCCAATATAGCTGTTTTTATAGAACGCAAATGCAAACGGGATTCCTGATGCTTCGGAGTATCCCTTTGCAGCAGGGAGTCCGGACTCCGGTACACCTGTTACAAGATCTGCCTCTACAGGATAAGACTTGGCAAGAGATTTACCGCCGCGGATTCTGGCATCATAGACCTTCACCCCATCAATGGTACTGTCAAGTCTTGCAAAATATATATACTCAAACACACAATGCGCGCGTTTTGCAGCAACAGACGCAAGCTCTTTATTTGACTTCAGTCCGTCTTTTGTGATCGTAAGAATCTCACCCGGCTCAATGTCACGGATAAATTCCGCACTTACAGATGTCAGAGCACAGCTCTCAGAAGCAATAACATAAGCATTTCCTCTTTTACCGAGACACAATGGTTTCAGTCCATATGGGTCGCGGACTGCGATCAGTTTTCTCGGGCTCATAACTACCAGACCATATGCACCTTTGATCTTCTTTGCAGTCTTTAGCACTGCCTCTTCTACTGTTTTAGAATGCACACGTTCTCTTGCGATATGGAACGCAATAACCTCTGAATCTGTAGTTGTATGGAAAATCGCTCCATTCTGGATCAGTTCCCATTTCAGTTCCGGTGTATTAACCAGATTTCCGTTATGTGCAAGTGCAAGAGTTCCCTTTACATAAGACAAAACAAGGGGCTGTGCATTCTCTGCAACAGAAGCTCCTGTTGTGGAATATCTTACATGACCAATACCAATATCCCCCTCATATTTACGGACAACATCCTGTCTGAGAACTTCACTTACAAGTCCCAGATCCTTATGAAACTTCACATTTCCACGCTCTCCCTTAGTATCAGAAACTGCAAGTCCGCAGGATTCCTGTCCTCTGTGCTGCAGGGAAGTCAGTCCATAATATATGGACGGAACTACATTGCCGCCATCCAGATCATAAATTCCAAAGACGCCGCACTCTTCTTTTATTCCAGCCATCTGATTTCCTCCGATCGTATTCTCTTGTCTGACTTTAACTTTACTTTCAAAACTCGCTGACATTGTTTTCTTATGTTTGGCGGGTTCCAAAATCAAATTATAATAATAGAAACAAATTTGTCAACCTATCCTTTTTTTGTCATATCTCAAAAATTTTTTCTAAATTTTTTCAAAAAAAGTGCTTGACATCTGTTTTCATTTCGTTTATAGTACAGCACATAAAGCAAAGGCGCTTTGGAAAGATCTACAGAGATCTCATCCAGGGCGCCTTTTTCGTTTTATAAAACTTTCGTTTCATAGAAAATGTTCGATGAGGAATTTTCTATGAGACGAAAACCGCAGGCAGTCACAATGGTGATCTGCAGCGGCACTACACATATTCAGAAAATATTGCAAACCGAAAGGAGAGTACCTATATGGCACAGAATATCCCTGAACTGTACGGCAGCCTGGTCTTCAACGACAAAGTAATGAGAAGTAAACTGCCAAAAGACATGTACAAAGCATTAAAGAAAACAATCGAGAGCGGTACACACCTTGAACTTGATGTTGCCAACTCCGTTGCTGTTGCAATGAAAGAATGGGCTATCGAGAACGGCGCCACTCATTATACTCACTGGTTCCAGCCAATGACAAACGTAACTGCAGAGAAACATGACAGTTTCATTTCTCCTACAGGAGATGGTCAGGTGATCATGGATTTCTCAGGTAAAGAACTTGTAAAAGGTGAGCCGGATGCTTCCAGTTTCCCGTCAGGCGGTCTTCGTGCCACATTCGAGGCAAGAGGATATACAGCATGGGATCCGACATCACCGGCATTCATCAAAGACGGAACTCTTTACATTCCTACAGCATTCTGCTCCTACAGCGGAGAAGCTCTTGATAAAAAGACTCCTCTCCTTCGTTCCATGCAGACACTTGATAAAGAAGCTACAAACCTTCTCCATATAATAGGAAATAAAGATGTCAAACACGTAAATACAACTGTAGGTCCTGAACAGGAATACTTCCTGGTAGACAAGGAATTATACAAACAGAGAAAAGACCTTGTATTCTGCGGACGCACACTGATCGGTGCTCCTGCTCCTAAGGGCCAGGAAATGGAAGATCATTACTTCGGTGCTCTGAAACCTCGTGTCGCAGCTTATATGCATGACCTGGATGTAGAGCTCTGGAAACTTGGTATTCCTGCCAAAACAAAACATAACGAAGTTGCTCCTGCACAGCACGAGCTGGCTCCTGTATTCGATACAACAAACGTTGCGGTTGACCACAACCAGTTAACAATGGAAGTAATGAAGAAAGTTGCCGACAAGCACGGACTTGTATGCCTTCTTCACGAGAAACCATTTGAGGGAATCAACGGAAGTGGTAAACACAACAACTGGTCTATGATTACAGATACCGGTGTAAATATCCTTGATCCGGGAAAAACACCTGCTGAAAATACACAGTTCCTGATTTTCCTGACAGCTGTTATCAAAGCAGTTGATGAATACGCAGATGTACTTCGTATTTCTGTAGCAAGTGCAGGAAATGATCACCGTCTTGGTGCAAACGAGGCTCCGCCTGCTGTTGTATCCGTATTCCTCGGTGATGAACTGACAGAAGTATTAAAATCTATCGAAAATGACGAATATTTTGCAGGAAGCCGCGCAGTCCAGATGGATATCGGTGCAAAAGTACTTCCACATTTCGTAAAAGACAATACAGACAGAAACCGTACTTCACCATTCGCATTTACAGGTAACAAATTCGAATTCCGTATGCTTGGTTCCGAAGCTTCTGTTGCAAACCCGAACATTATTTTAAACACTGCTGTTGCTGAGTGTGTTCACCAGTTTGCAGAACAGTTAAAGGATGTACCGGAAGACAAGATGGAGGATGCAATCCACGAACTGATCAAGAAGACAATTATTGATCATAAACGTGTTATCTTTAACGGAAACGGTTATACAGACGAATGGATCGAAGAAGCTGAGAAACGAGGTCTCTTTAACCTGAAATCTACACCAGATGCTCTTCCTCAGTGGATCGCAGATAAAAATATTGAACTCTTTACCAAATATCATATCTTCACAAAAGAAGAAATTGAATCCCGTTATGAGATCTGGCTGGAATCCTATTCCAAGATTCTTAACATTGAGTCCAATACTATGGTTGAAATGGTACAGAAGGATTTCCTTCCATCTGTATTCGCGTATATCGACAAAGTTGCAGCTACTGCTGTTGCTAAAAAATCAGTTGTTTCAGATGTCAGCACAGCTTCTGAAGGAAAACTGATCAAAGAGCTGTCACAGCTTGCTGATGAGATTTCCACAGGTCTTGAGACCTTAAAAGCAGATACTGCCAAAGCGCTTGCTACAGAAGATCCTCTGGCTAATGCAAAAGCATACCAGACAGTTGTTCTTTCTGATATGGATGAACTCAGAAAGTCTGTAGATGCAGCAGAAACTCTGATTCCGGATGCACTGCTTCCATATCCTACATATGACAAGCTTCTGTTTTCCGTTTAATTAACAGGTAATAACAGGGGAATATCTTTATGAACTCTACTTCATAATTCATTATCGATTTCCTCATCCATTAATCACACGATATTTTGATGTTCCCCTGTTTTACATATAATTTTGATTTTAAACTGCATTGCATACAGTCATACGAAATGTCTTTTCTATTACATCAGTTATGCAATACACTATAAATATGGATTTTATATTCGCAAAAGCGCGATGAACTGGCTACATTTCCAGGCATCGCGCTTTTTGCATTTTATAAAATATGAGGAAATTTTTATGAGGGAGGAATATTATTATGGAATTTTCCGCAGTAAACACAATATGGGTGCTGGTCGGCGCCGCGCTGGTCTTCTTTATGCAGGCCGGATTCGCAATGGTAGAAACAGGCTTCACACGAGCCAAAAACGCAGGTAACATTATTATGAAAAACCTGATGGACTTCTGTATCGGAACCCCGGTCTTCTGGCTGGTCGGCTTCGGTCTGATGTTTGGTGCAGGTAATGGATTTATCGGAAAGATCGGTGGTATTGCCACAGAAGCACACTATGGTTCAGGAATGCTTCCTGACGGAGTTCCTTTCTGGGCATTCTTAATCTTCCAGACAGTATTCTGTGCAACATCCGCAACAATTGTTTCCGGTGCAATGGCAGAACGTACCAAGTTCCTTTCCTATTGCATCTACAGCCTTATGATCAGTCTTGTTGTATATCCGGTATCCGGACACTGGATCTGGGGCGGTGGATTTATCAGCCAGATGGGATTCCACGATTTCGCAGGTTCCTGTGCAGTACATATGGTAGGTGGTGTGGCAGCTCTGATCGGTGCCATCATCCTTGGACCTCGTATCGGTAAATATACAAAGGACGGCAAATCAAAGGCTATCCCGGGACACAACCTTACAGTTGGCGCTTTAGGTGTATTTATCCTCTGGTTCTGCTGGTTCGGATTTAACGGTGCTTCCACAGTAAGTATGGAAGGCGATGCAATCGTAAGTGCCGGTAAAATCTTCGTTACTAC
This sequence comes from Blautia wexlerae DSM 19850, assembly GCF_025148125.1. NCBI lineage: Bacteria > Bacillati > Bacillota > Clostridia > Lachnospirales > Lachnospiraceae > Blautia > Blautia wexlerae. Next base: position 1,479,068 of record NZ_CP102267.1, on the reverse strand, counting down.
TAACCTTTCAGCAGCTGTTGCAACTGTAACTGTTATGATCATCACATGGGTACGTTACAAAAAACCGGATGTTTCCATGTCTCTGAACGGTTCTCTTGCAGGACTTGTAGCAATTACAGCAGGATGCGACACAGTTTCTCCTACATCCGCAGCAATCATCGGTATTGCTTCCGGTTTTATCGTAGTATTTGGTATTGAATTTATTGATAAGGTTCTGAAAATCGATGATCCTGTTGGTGCTGTCGGTGTTCATGGTTTAAACGGTGCTTTCGGTACCCTTGCAGTTGGTCTCTTCTCCGACGGTTCAGGCACAGACTGGAAAGGACTTCTTACAGGCGGCGGCTTCCACGGATTTGGTGTTCAGTTCACAGGTATGATCATCACAATCGCATGGGTTGTTGTTACTATGACAATTATCTTCCAGGTAATCAAACATACAATCGGACTTCGTGTTTCAGCTGAAGAAGAGATCGCAGGTCTTGACTCCAAAGAACATGGTCTTGCAAGTGCTTATGACGGTTTCGCAATGGCTGGTGTTCCGACTCCTATGGGAACTTCCATAAAAGCTCCTGTTGTCACAGCCAGACCTTCTGCTCCTGCTGAATCAGTTCCTGAACTTCCGAAAGAAGGCGTTCATAAGCTTACAAAAGTTGTTATCATCACCCGTCAGAATAAGCTTGATGAATTTATGCAGGCAATGAATGAGATCGGTGTTACAGGTATCACTATTACGAACGTTCTCGGATGCGGTGTACAGAAAGGTGCTCCATCCTACTATCGTGGTGTTGAGATGGAAATGAATCTTCTTCCTAAGGTCAAAATTGAGATTGTTGTAAGTCTCGTACCTGTACAGAAAGTTATCGAAACTGCCAAGGCAGTCCTCCATACCGGTCAGATTGGTGATGGTAAAGTATTTGTATATGACATTGAAAATGTCGTTAAGATCCGTACAGGCGAAGAAGGTTATCTCGCACTGCAGGATACAAAGTAAATTATTTATCAACAATCAGGTAATATTAATAAGAGACATCAGCGTATTGATTGCTGGTGTCTCTTATTTTAATCTTTCTTTCTAACAATTCCAATGGCGTTAAAAAACAGGCAGTATATTTCATGTAAATATCATAGCCACGATATCGGAAGCCTATTGTATTATATCTGGTAGGAAGTGTGTCAAGTGCAAGAACCGCTTTTTAATCTTTTGGGAAAAATCCTCTGCATACTCCCGGTATTTAAATTGCTGAAGGATATATTTCTTTTTTCCTTCACATCCAGCTTGCCGCTCTGGGCAATTACAACTTTGTATTTTCTTTTTTCCATCCGTACCCCTTATATTGCATCAATTTCTGCCCATGCTTCTTCCACTATCTGCACTCTGTCACTTTCCATATCATCAATGGCTTCATCCAGCCTTGACAAAAGAACATCCATTGCATCATTGATTGTATAAGTTGGTTCATGGGATTTTGTTGCCTGTGCCAATGCCATAACCATCACCCTTTCTTGAAATAGCACTTTTGTTTCTATTTTTATCATACCACGAACCACCGGAAATATCTATATATTTTAAATTTGTCTTTATAACCCAAACACAGAATACTGTTTTTGGGACGTTTTTTAGAATTTGTCCATTTGTAGTTTCAATTAAAAAAGTAAATAAAAGTGCTGCCGCACCAAACTTTTCAGTGCGGCAGCCCATACAGCTATTTACCTATGCCTCGTTTATATTAAATGTTTTTCCTTAAAGCTCCCGAAGGTAATCGGCACTAACATAACGGTAAATGCCGCCAAGAGAAATTTTGGCCCACCCATTACTGATAGAATATACATATACTTTTGTGCCATAATTCAATGTGCCTACTATTGTATATTGTGTTCCAGGGCCTGATCTGATATTTACATCCGACCCTGTGCACTTGTAATATCCCGGTACGCTTCTCGTGACAGAGTTTGTTTCAATTCCTGTATTTTCCGCAGCAAGCACCGGCATTGCAAATGAACTTGTCAAAAGAATTGCACTTATGACCAAACACACTACAAATGAGTTTTTTCTCATATACTTCATAATCTTTTCCTCCCATAATTTTTTTACACCATATCATCATCCTTGAGAACCTGGACGTGCTTTACTATAAGGTTCCTGCGTAGTTCCAACCACGACCCCATCTTTATTCAGTATATTACCTGTTTTGGGATCTATATGAGAACCGGCTGGTGGCGTCCATTTTCCCGACTCATTCACTGTACCAAGCGCATCTTCCAATTCCTTTTTCGTTCGGGGCGTTTTCAGTTCTGGCGTTGGTGCCGAGCTGCCGTCTGCATTGTCTGTATTGTCAGTACTCTCAATAGTTTCTTCTTGAACAAATGATTCTCCTGAAGTCCTGTTATTTTTAGACGTATCTCCATTATCTTTATCACTGCAGCCTGTACATAACACCATTATTACAAACAACAAGCTAAAAACAACTTCTTTCTTATGTGTCATTTTAATCTTTTACCTCCATTATGCCCGTTTAACTACTCCGAACCGAACTACTCAATTTAAAGTGATAGAATTCTATCATTGTCCCATTGGAATCCACTCCCTTTCAATGAACAAACTGAATTAACTGTAAATAAAGAACTTTGATCAAATCAATGACAAACTTTATTATCTTTATTTTTGCCATGATTTCAACCCCTTTTGCACCAAACGACATTTACAGTCTGTTTTTGGTCGATTTACACATTTTCTTTACGATACAAGGTACTTGTAAGCCTGCTGTCAGTAATATCCCAACAGAAAAACAGATTGTATAGATGTACTTTCCCAGCAAAAATAAAGCTATATCTAACAGCCCAAACAGTATCACGAAGAACACTGTTGTTTTTTTATATGTCCTTTTCTCGTTAGTATCAAGTCTTCTGTTTTCACTGTCTATTGGACTAAATGTAATCAGGCTCACAGACGCAATAACTGTAGCTATTGCCAACTTCAAATCACATTGCACATGCATTGATAACATTATGCACAGAAACAATAGAAAACCAGATCCAAGAATACAAGTGTGCAAATTTTTTGCATGATAACCACCACTAAATTTTCTCAGAACCACAAACGGAAAAATAAGAGCAACTCCGTGTTTTACGCTTCCCAAGCCAAAGCCAATAACTCCTGCAAGGATAAGTGGTGATACCAATAGAAAAAAACTATATAATGCATACTTGTAAAGTTCCTTATCCGCCTCGTTTATCGCATTACACCGGATCATCCAATTTACTACTGTATCTGTACATTTTTCCATTACTTGTTTCTCCTGTAGTTCATTAATTCTTTCGGTGCCTTAGGCTGATACATGATAAGACAAGAAGCTGTGTTAGCTTCTGTCCGTAACACAACATCTAATGCTGCTTTCATTCCTTTTGCAACCGATTTAGTTACCTCTTTCTTCATAATGACCTCTCTCCTTTCCACTAAAATTTGTCATTGATTTTCACATAAGCAATCATATACCACTTTAATCAAATAAACGACCCCTTTGGAATGAACGGAATGATTCTTTACAATATTGGATAATTTCCCTCTTTTCTACGAAAAATAATATGTGATACAGAATTATTTATATATAAATATCAGTTTGTTTAATATATTGCAGAATAGTTCTTTGTTACATTCTTCTTTTTATTTAGTTCTATTGGTAAAATTCTACTGAAAGAAGGTGGGATAAATAGAATTTCAATATGAAGGTATGGGAAACCGCATCAAAATACGCAAAAAAGAATTACGGATAAAACAGGCAGAACTTGCCGAAAGATTAAATATATCCAATAACCATATGTCATCAATCGAAAACGGAAGGCAAAAACCAAGTCTGGATATTTTCATTCAGATTTGTAATTTACTCAATGTTACACCTGACTACCTTCTGCTCGGCAGTATGCACGCTTATAATATTCCACAGGATATTATTGATAAACTACGGTTATGTAATCAATCCGACATAGAGCTTGCCGGAGACTTTATCGAACTGCTTGTAAAACGAAATAACAAAGCAACACATAATGAACCAAAATTGTAATTAAATTGTCTTTTCATACGCATTTTTTGCATTTGGAAATTCTATGTGATAAGATGTACACATACATCTATTTAGAAAGTCAGGTGAAAAAATGCGTATTTTAATTTGTGATGATGACACTCTGATCATTGAACAATTGAAGAAGTATATCGAATCCTACTTTGAGTCCAACCATTTAAAATGTCCTGAATTAGTTTCTTTTACCAGTGGTGAAGCTTTGTTAACTGACAAAGGTGAAAAGGATATTGTTTTTCTGGATATCGAAATGCCTGGCATGAATGGAATCTATGTTGGGAATGAATTAAAAAAAGCAAATAGAAATGTGATCGTTTTTGTTGTCACCTCTTATTCTGAATATTTGGATGAAGCAATGCGTTTTCATGTATTCCGTTACCTTTCCAAACCTCTAGATAAGCAGCGTTTTTTCCGAAATCTGAAGGATGCCTTAGCTTATTACAATTCCATTACACTCAAAATTCCTGTGGAAACAAAACAGGCGGTATATTCGTTTCCTGCTTCGCAGATTATTGCCATAGAAGCTCAGGGGCGAAAAGTAATTGTACATACTGCCCGTCAGGACTTTGACTCTATTCATAATATGAATTACTGGTTGGAAAAGCTTCCCCAAAACAGTTTTTTTCAGACACACCGGAGCTTTATTGTTAACTTCGAACATATTGTGGACTTTGATCACTCCACCGTACATTTATCAAATCCTCAGATTACCGCTTACCTGACACGCAGGAAATACAGTTCCTTCAGAAATGCATATCTACTATATCTGGAAAGCATGAGGTGAAAATAAATGGAATATATTATTTTACTTATTTTTAGTTTTTTTACAGAAGCGGTTATCTTATGGCAGTACGCCGCCAGCCTTTTTTCCCCTTCTCATAGCGGTAAAAAGAGACTGACTCTATTAAGTGTTCTTTATGTACTGTTGTTTTTTCTTTCCCTGCTTGGGCAAACATGGCTGAATATTATCAGTTTTTTTGTGATAAACACTGTTTTCCTCTATATAATGTTTAACCTCAAGTTATTATTGGCACTCTTCCATTCCGCTATACTTACAGCGATTATGGGAATATCTGAACTTGCAGTTTTGGGGATGATATCAAGATTCTTTCCCCATTTTCTCTTAGAAGCAAGTGTCGGACTTGTTTTTTATACCGTATTTAGCAAAATTACCTTTTTTGCAGTCGTTTACTTGTTAAGTTGGCTCTTCAAGGGGAACAAAGCAGCTCAAGAACCGTACGGTCACTCCGAAATTCTCTTGATGTTCATCCCGCTTTCCTCTATTCTTATGATGTTTACTCTTCTTTCTATTGGTGAAACAACCGCATATGCCCCACCGGTTGATTTTCTAGTAACAATCTGTGCCGTTTTTCTGTTGCTGGTCAACCTACTTGTATTTGGAATCAACCAATATAACGCAAAAAGATCACAGGAATATGCCGATTTGCAGTTACTGCTCCAGAAAGAATCCGATTCTGTTGAATACTATGAAATGATGCTTGCACAAAACGAGAACCAGAGCATTTTGATCCACGATATAAAGAAACATCTTCAATCAATCAGATTACTGAACGAAAAAAATGATTCCGATAAAATAAATGACTATATACAACAACTCATGGAATCTTCCGACTTAAAGGAAACCACAAAACTCTGTGATCATGAAATGCTAAACTCCATTCTGTGCCGCTATCAGCGCCACTGCAATGATAAGCACATTATTTTTCACACTGACATCAGAAGCGGCACGGTACAACATATATATCCGCGCGATTTGACTTCTTTATTCTGTAACTTATTGGAGAATGCAGTGGAATCAGCAGAGAATATTCCAGACTCTTTTATTGAGCTCACCGTACAAAAGAAAGAAAATTCACCCTTTCTTATTATCATACTCATCAACTCCTGCCAAAATACCCCTGTATATAATCCAGAGGGACTTCCTATATCCCATAAATCAGACAATGGCAGACATGGATTCGGAATCAAAAGCATTAAAAAAGTCGTAAAACAGTACCATGGAAATTTGCAAATGTATTATGATAATGATTCCGGTACCTTCCATACAATCCTAACCTTAAAGCAGTAAATATTAAAATCTGGCAATCGCAATTTTATACGATTGCCTTTTTACATATTTCAGCATGCATTGATGTTGTTTTATATCACTATAAATGAGCAAGTTCGTGATTTTGCATAAAAGAAAGAGATCTTTTCCTGTTATGTGTGTCGATGGCCGATCGAGATATTTTTCAGGCAATGTAAAAACCGTCTGGCACTGGATACATACCAGATCCGTTTCTCAAAGGAAATACAGAGATACTGGCTGCTGATGTCACTGGCACATTGTATTTGTGTCACAGGAACTGGCAAATATCGATCTTTTCAAGATGGATATCATCGAATCTGTAGTGCCGTTCATCAGGAAAAGTATCAGTATCTATTCCTATGTGCAAAAGCAAGTGATGATTTTGAAGCATTTATGAAATTAGCAGGATAATTTTGTGCATTTTTTCAAACTTGCTCATTTATAGCAGGATATATTATCCTGTCAATTGAATCTGAAAGGGGCTGTTGTAATGAGAAAAAAATTAAATATTACAGAAGGCATTTTTCCTATGCCTGTATTGATGGTTGCAACCTATAATGAAGACGGAAGCATCAATGTAATGAACGCTGCCTGGGGTACGATGCAGGAACGTGACACAGTTGCATTGAACCTTACCGAGACCCATAAAACCGTACAGAATATCAAAGCACGCGGTGCATTTACCGTCAGCATCGCGGATGCCGCACATGTAACAGAAGCTGACTATTTCGGTGTAGAATCCGGTAATCGCGAGCCTGATAAATTTGCCCGCAGCCGTCTGACCGCCACAAAATCTGAAACTGTAGATGCTCCGATTATCAATAATTTTCCTCCTCGAACGAAAAGACAGTCAGACAAACTCAGCCTGACTGCGCTAAATATTACCTGTCTGATTTTATACGGTATCCTTCCTATTCATGTGGTGACAGCCTGGGCAGATTCCAGCGGTAATGTGCTGCCAGATATCGGATCAGCACCACTACAATTGATGATACTACCATAGCCTGTACATTTCCCACAAATCGATTCATATATACGCATACAACTGCACCAATGATGGAGGCACAGGCATAGATATGTTTTACAAAAATATACGGCGGTACACTCGCCATCATATCTCTAAGCAGACCGCCGCCTACTCCCGTAATGGTTCCAAGAAATACAAGCAGGAACACATTGTCCATATATCCCTGGCGGATTCCTGTATTTACTCCTACTACTGTAAAAATCCCAAGCCCGACAGAGTCCATTGCCAGCATGATTTTATCGTAGGTCTCACGCCTGTGCCCCTGAAGCAATTCTCTCTTGAAATAAAAAATAAAGAAAACAATGCAGGAAGCAAGCACTGACACCAGTGCATATACAGGATTGGTAAATACAGCCGGAGGGATGATCCCCAGAACAATATCCCTGATCATTCCTCCGCCTACTGCTGTTGCAACTCCCAGAACGCTCACGCCGAAAATATCCATATTCCGTTCAACGCCCACCATCGCTCCGGAAGCAGCAAACGCCACTGAACCGGCCATTTCCATAACAAATGTTACAATTGACTGATAATCCATATTTGTTTTTTAACTCCCCATCCTATCTTTCTTTTATAATCCCAGAAAACAATGCAACTAATGCACTCCTGCAAAGCACGAAAGACAGGAAAATGCTGAACTGTCTTAATTGCATTATTTTCTGGAATTGCTATAAAAATATCAGTAAATCTCCGTTCATCACTTAATGTTTTCATAATTGAAGCAGGAGATTCCACTGAATTATCCAAGATAAAAAGTCGATTTTTTGAACGTCACGTGAAAGAGTCTTTACTCTCAATCAGTATCAGAAAATCGACTATTTATTCCATTTCATATAGATAAACTTATATACTTCGCGAACACCTTCAGCATAGTATAGTAAGTGAATTACTCGGCAACTGAGTTACCAGAGCATCTGAATTAAGGCGGGATACCGCCTTTTTTTCAGGGTGCATCCATGACACCACTACTGTTTGCTCTTTAGAGCTATACAGCTACTTTTATTATTTCCGGTGTTTTCAGTCCGGTTACGGACAGTTCTTTTTTTACTCCGGATACGGAGTGATATTTTCTCAGGATATTATATGCGCCTACGGCATCTGCGTTATAGGTTCTGTTTCCATCTCTGTACAACCCTCTCTCTTTCCGTTTGGACGGCTCTGCATATCTTTTCCCCACTTTCGGTGACAGCGGACTGCACTGGCTGGTATAACTTTCTTCCTGTTTTATAAAACGGATCCCATATCTTTTCAGCTTATATTCCAGCATGATGTAGATCCTGTTATACGGCAGGCTGTGGAACTTCTGGTTTGTCCTGTGTCCCAGGTCTTTTTCTCTCCGGATATTCCGGATATCCCCTGCAACGACACAGGTGATCCCCTGTTCCCGGCAGTATTCTGCAAGATACCTTGTGACCTTGTGCAGATAATCCGTTACTGAATCATGTTTTCTCTTATATAACTTCCTGATATGTTTTGATGTAGCCAGATACTTTACTCCCTTTCCGGACTGCTGCCCATACCACTGGGCCTGCACCCTTGCGATCTCTTTATGGAAATATCTTTCCAGTGCAAGGTACTTCCTGCCCAAGATAAACGTCTTACCGTTCCCGGAATCATAACACGTCATAAGATTATGGAGTCCCAGATCAATGGACAGTTCATGTCCGTTCTGTGGAAGTTCTTCCTGGCCAGAAACCTCATAAACAACAATAATTTTACAGTTTCCCTTCTCCGGCGGATAGATCCGCAGCTGTTTGATCTGATCCATGCCCCTGAAAATCTTATTTTCAAGGTAAAGAAAGTTTTCATGGATCTGATACGTTTCTTCCATATATTTTTTTAATGCCTTTGGAAGGGACAGGCGGACTCTGCCCGTATCCCGCTCATGCACGATCCCCATCTGCATATAGGTAATGGGGATACTTTCCTGCTTAAACCGCGGCGGTCTGGGAGTCTCGATCCCCCCGGATCTTTTCAGGGCATAAAAAGACTTCCATGCCTTGTCCAGCAGCTTGCAGACTTCCTGGGCCGTCTGGGACGGGAGCTGTTTATACCACAGATCCTCTTTATGGGCTTTTTTCTGATAATACCAGTCCGGATGCTGCTCTATCCCAGTTTCTTTGTAATGCTGACGCTCGTAATTACAGACATTCCAGAGCTTGGATGCTGCATAGCACATATGCCCGATGAGGTTCGCATATTCCCGGCTGACCTTTATGGATGTTTTCTTTGACAGCAGCATTTCCTCTCCTCCATAGTATCAGTACGCTTTGCTCTGATGTTCGATGTACCTGCGGATATTTTCTTCCGATACAGATCCGACCATTTCCACATAATAGGAATGGTTCCACAGCTCCCCTTTCCAAAGCTGGTTTCTTATTTCCGGAAAACGTTCGAAAAGTTTCCTGCCGGAGATCCCCTTCAGGTATTTCATGATCGCAGTTATGGATAATTTCGGAGGGGCTGACACAAAACAGTGTACATGGTCTCCTTCCCCACATTCAAACAGATGGACCGTAAAGCCCTTATCTTCTGCGATCTCCTGCACCAGTTTCTGCAGATATGCCTCGACCTCCGCACTTAATATCTTCCGCCGGTATTTTACCGACCATACCATATGGTAATTAATATTGCACACACAAGTGCGATAATGTATAAGATTTTCTTTCATACATATATGATACCATGATATCAAAAATTTCGCAATAAAATATCGAACATATTTTCTTTTTTATGATGCTGGATACAGCTTTTTATAGGGAGAAATTGAATGAAAACCGTTTTGTTGTTTTTATTTATTATGAGTGCAGATATGCACAGTTTGCGCTTTCATCTACTACAATATATTTATGGTTAATATCCCTTACAGCCAGTAAGGAATTATCCATCTTGTTGCTTAAGCTGTTAAAATGTATGGAGCAATCGGTATATCGTCTTATTCATCTTGGACTTCGCGTCCGTTGCCGAGACTGATAACCAGCTCCTCATTTGCAGCGTTCGTTTTATGCAGGTTGAACTGCCTTCGGTACGTTCGTGTCACACCACAGTAGATGGAATAGGCAATGAGTAAAACTGGTCTTTATCCATTGCATAATCTGATTTTAAGGAGTGACAAATTTATGAATATGAATGCAGTAGGTATTGATGTTTCCAAAGGAAAAAGCATGGTTGCTATCCTTCGTTCTTATGGTGAGATCATTTCAAAACCATTTGAAGTCAAACACACAGTCAGTGGGATTCGCTCTCTCATTGAGCAGATCCAATCCATTGATGGCGAATCTCGTATTGTCATGGAACACACCGGTCGTTATTACGAACCTCTTGTCCGTGAACTTTCGAAAGCTGACCTTTTTGTATCTGCCATAAATCCCAAACTCATCAAAGATTTTGGAGACAACTCTCTCCGCAAAGTAAAGTCCGATAAAGCGGATGCAGTAAAAATTGCACGCTATACTCTTGACAGTTGGACGGAACTCAGACAGTATAGTCTCATGGATGAAATTCGTAATCAACTGAAAACCATGAACCGCCAGTTTGATTTTTACATGAAACACAAAACCGCTATGAAAAATAATCTAATCAGCATCCTTGACCAAACTTATCCGGGAGCTAACACTTATTTTGACAGCCCTGCCCGTGAGGATGGAAGTCAAAAATGGGTTGACTTTTCAGCCACCTACTGGCATGTGGATTGTGTTCGTAAACTCTCTCTAAACGCCTTTATCGACCACTATCAAAAGTGGTGTAAACGCAGGAAGTACAACTTCAGCCGTTCAAAAGCTGTTGAAATCTATGAAGCATCTAAGGAGCTTGTTTCTATACTTCCAAAAGACGATCTGACAAAGTTAATCATCAAACAGGCTGTAGAACAATTAAATACGGCTTCACAGACTGTGGAACAGCTTCGTACCATGATGAATGAGGCTGCTTCTAAACTGCCGGAATACCCTGTTGTCATGGCTATGAAAGGTGTAGGTAAATCGCTTGGTCCACAGCTTATGGCAGAGATTGGTGATGTCTCCCGATTTACCCACAAAGGAGCCATTACAGCCTTTGCAGGCGTTGATCCCGGTGTAAATGAATCCGGTTCATATGAGCAGAAAAGCGTTCCTGCTTCCAAGCGCGGTTCCAGTACTCTTCGTAAGACTCTGTTTCAAGTCATGGATGTTCTCATCAAAACAAAGCCACAGGATGATCCTGTCTACTTGTTTATGGATAAGAAACGAGCACAAGGAAAGCCTTATTACGTCTACATGACAGCCGGTGCGAATAAGTTTCTTCGCATCTACTATGGTCGAGTGAAAGAATATCTGTCTTCACTCCCAGAATAAATATCTCGTCAATACCTTTATTTTAGACCAGCGAATATCGGTGGTCTTATTTTAATGTTCAAAATCTTGCAAAAATTTTTGCCTGAAATCATCAATTTGCTATTGACTTTTTATTTGCAGGCTCGGTAATTGAATTGCCGAGGATTCCCGCTTATTATCCTAAACAAGGGGCAGTTGTCTGTTTCTTTTTATTTTACCCTGATTCTTCTTCCCCAGGATACCCAGTCTCCGTAAGCTTTCCTTCCGTTAATTTTGACCCATGGGCGGACTTTCAGAGTATAGGTTCCGGGCTTCACGCCTGTAATCCTTGTATAGGTTGTCCGATTGTTCCGTTTATATACGGTGGTTCCGCCTGTAGATCTCAGCTCCATATCTGCTCTTGCAAATCCTTTTGGTACGCCAACTGTTACAGACACAGCTCCTTTACTTGTTTTTACAGTTTTAATCTTCACCCTCTCTGTGGGAATTCCGTTCTTTACTACTACTTTTACTGGATAACTCCATGCCCCAAACCTTTTCCCAGACACTTTTCCATCATAATAATCCCTGTTGTACGCATGGATTCCCAGATAATACGTCCCGTTTTTTACATTTGTAAAGGTGATGGTCTTTGCATCCTGATTCTTCGCCACCTTCACATAATTCTCAGGTTTGTCACCCCAGCTTTTCTTTGTCAGAACCGCATCGAAACCTTCGCTGTTTGCGCAGTCATAAGCCACTGCCTTAATAGTTGACCCCTGTACTTTCACATCTTTTATCGTTGCTCCTTCCGGATAAGGCGGTGCAATATGAGGACAATTCTGGGAAATTATATAAGATAATTCTATTCCTCCTGTGATGGAAACCTTAAAAATATCAGTAGCTACCTGTTCTTCCTTTTTCGGACGAAGATAAACCGTTGTACCTTCTCCGGGCATAATAACCCCCGTTTCATAATCATCAAGGTACGCCCAGAAATGTTCCGTATTCTCAAAATCAACCGTAACAGGATTTTTTCCATTGTTATATATCCATATACTGCGTTTTGGACACATAAACATATCCGGATCCGGATCTGTATTATCCCACCAGTCGTATTCTTCAGGGGTAATTGTGAGAAATCTCGTACCGCTATTCGGTCTGCAGTTCACCTCATAATCCTGATCAGATGCGCCGCGAATAAGAACCCGTATCCTACACTTCGCCTGAATGCCTTCTTCTGTTTCCATGACAAAGGTTTCTTCATGAATTCCCGGAGAAAGATTTTTCTTTACATAAATATCCGCTGCAACAGCTTCTCCGGGCTTAACCTTATTCCCAACTTCCATTGGAAACCTTCCCTGAAACGGATAATCAAACGGCTCAAGTGTAAAATCATTCAATTCTGAGATAGATTTGATATGCCAAGCCTCTGTGCCTGTATTTTTTATCTCCAGCCTTTCCCACCCCCAACCACTGCCGTTTACTCCAGTCTGTCCCAAATCAAGGATTTCACTAGAAACTGTCGCCTCATATTTCTCATATCTCATTTCACTGTCTGAATCCACAGTATCCTCGAAAATAGCTGAAGCTTCCGATACATCGCCTTCCTGCTCTGTGGTTTCCGAAATAAATGTTTCCTCTCCAGCAGAAAAATCGGCTGCCAATACCGGCTGACCGGTAACGATCACAGCAGAAAGAAACAGCGATAAAAATGTTTTGCCTCTCCTTCTCATAATACTTTGCCTTCTTTCCATCATTATACCTCGTTATCATGTTACGTTTATGTTAACAATTGTATCATATATGTAATATTTTTTCAACAATCTTTTTTATTTAACATATTTAACTATGCAGAAAAAGCGGCTTGAAAAGCCGCTTTTTTCTACCTTTGCAGGAACCCAATCTCTGTAAAGATAAGTTTCGTTATTTAAATTCAATGGAAGAAAATCTGTAGATGTAGATTTCTTTTGCATTGTGCGTTTTATTCCAAGCTTCAATAAGCAGTTTTCGTGTTTCATCATGCAACATAATAATCACCTCTTGACTCTATCATAGACCTGTTGTCAAGAATGTGCAGTATTTTTTGGGAGTGCTATAAGAAACATCCTGAATTTACAGACCGTTACCGTCGCATCAAAGCACGCCGTGGTCACAAGAAAGCCGTCATTGCTGCCGTATGATCCTGACCGCTATCTGGCACATACTCACAGATTTAAAGCCATATACACCGGAAGGTTTTCTTGACTCCCGTCCTGTGAATAAAGAAAAAGTGTTAACTACTTCACAGGCACTTAATCTGCTTAAGCAAAGAGGTTATTTTATCAAAGACGATCCTTTGTCAGTTTCCTGATTAGGTGTTGCGTTTATATTCAATTTTTCAGCCACCTAAAGATGGCTTATTTGTGATGTCAAAATTTATTCTCTATCCACTATCCCTTTGTTTCAAACTTTCAGTTTCCTATTATGTAATCAGTCCGTCTTTTTTGTCCGTTCTGTTTTTTTCTTCTGCTGTCTGGTAGCTCTCTTTCTGTTTTTCAGGTTTTGTAAAGTCAACTTTACAGAATTTACTTTTCTCTTTCTCAAACCAATTTAAACTTTTCTAAACAAGGGGCAGTTGCCTGTTTCTTTTTATTTTACCCTGATTCTTCTTCCCCAGGATACCCAGTCTCCGTAAGCTTTCCTTCCGTTAGTTTTGGCCCATGGGCGGACTCTCAGAGTATAGGTTCCGGGCTTCACGCCTGTAATCCTTGTATAGGTTGTCCGATTGTTCCGTTTATATACGGTGGTTCCGCCTGTAGATCTCAGTTCCATATCTGCTCTTGCAAATCCTTTTGGTACGCCAACTGTTACAGCCACAGCTCCTTTACCTGTTTTTACAGTTTTAATCTTCACCCTCTCTGTGGGAATTCCGTTCTTTACTACTACTTTTACTGGATAACTCCATGCCCCAAACCTTTTCCCAGACACTTTTCCATCATAATAATCCCTGTTGTACGCATGGATTCCCAGATAATACGTCCCGTTTTTTACATTTGTAAAGGTGATGGTCTTTGCATCCTGATACCTCGCCACCTTCACATAATTCTCAGGTTTGTCAACCCAGCTTTTCTTTGTCAGAACCGCATCGAAACCTTCGCTGTTTGCGCAGTCATAAGCCACTGCCTTAATAGTTGACCCCTGTACTTTCACATCTTTTATCGTTGCTCCTTCCGGATAAGGCGGTGCAATATGAGGACAATTCTGGGAAATTATATAAGATAATTCTATTCCTCCTGTGATGGAAACCTTAAAAATATCAGTAGCTACCTGTTCTTCTGCTTTCGGAAAAACCTGAATTATCGTATTTTCCCCCGGCATAACAACTCCCGTGTCTTCGTCAATATAGAACCATGCCCTGAAATGTTCCGTATCCTCAAAATCAACTGTGACAGGTTTTTGCCCATTGTTGCATATTGTAATCAACCGTGATGGGCACATCAACATATCCGGCTCTGGTTCTACATCATCCCATGAATCGTACTCTTCCTGAGTAATTGTGAGAAATCTCGTACCACTATTTGGTACACAGTTAACCTCGTAATCCTCCTCTGATTCCCCACGAACGAGAACCCGTATCCTGCACTCTGCCTGAATTCCTTCTTCTGTTTCCATGACAAAAGTTTCTTCATGAATCCCCTGAGAAAGATTTGGCTTTACATAAATATCCACTGCAACAGCTTCTCCGGGCTTAACCTTATTCCCAACTTTCATCGGAAGTCTTCCCTCATATAATAATGGATGCTCTAAATGTTCAAGTCTAAAATCATTCAATTCTGAAATGGATTTGATCTGCCAGCTCTCTGTACCTGTATTTTTTATCTCTAGCCTTTCCCAACCGCCGCCGTTTACTCCAGTCTGTCCCAAATCAAGGATTTCACTAGAAACTGTCGCCTCATATTTCTCATATCTCATTTCACTGTCTGAATCCACAGTATCCTCGAAAATAGCTGAAGCTTCCGATACATCGCCTTCCTGCTCTGTGGTTTCCGAAATAAATGTTTCCTCTCCAGCAGAAAAATCGGCTGCCAATACCGGCTGACCGGTAACGATCACAGCAGAAAGAAACAGCGATAAAAATGTTTTGCCTCTCCTTCTCATAATACTTTGCCTTCTTTCCATCATTATACCTCGTTATCATGTTACGTTTATGTTAACAATTGTATCATATATGTAATATTTTTTCAACAATCTTTTTTATTTAACATATTTAACTATGCAGAAAAAGCGGCTTGAAAAGCCGCTTTTTTCTACCTTTGCAGGAACCCAATCTCTGTAAAGATAAGTTTCGTTATTTAAATTCAATGGAAGAAAATCTGTAGATGTAGTCTTCCCCCGGATGTTTACCATTATCGCCCGCAATCGGACTGTTCGCATTAACCGACACAATCATATTGTTTGTATTTCTGTCAATCGCTACGGATTCCATTTCAAAACTAAAGAACTTTGATTCATCCAGTTCATTGTTAAAGGCAAAATCCGGAATTAAAACAGGATATTTCTTGCCATCTTTAAATTTCATTGTTTTAGTTCTGCTCATATCAATGTGTAGTACCCTGCTTCCACTGGTTTGCACATCACCATTAGGAAAATATTCCAGTTTTTTCGTCGTAACAATAAATAATCCGTATTTGTCACTGTAATTGATTCCCTGAAGCACTTCATAACCGGTATTCATAAAATATTTTGTTTGATCAACCACAACTTTTCCTGCTGAGAAGTGTACAATACACAGTTTATATATTTTTTTATCTTCTTCACCCTCTGCACCGGTTTCGGTAAGAAGAATAAACTGATTGCCTTTGTAATGGCTGATTGCGTTTGTCCGGTTTTCCCAGGTATACCTATTATAGGGCCATTCTTCAGATGTACTGCCCATAGTAAGCTTCACAACCGAATATTCACCTTTTCCATTAGGTTCCGCACAGGTAACATACAATTCATGATTGTATATATCCATTCCATTGGCATGATACAGACATCTTTTCTCTCCCGGTACTACCTTATTAGCCAGTCTTTTTACGCCCTTCGTACTGCTTGTGTAATCCTCAAATTCCCAAATGGCTGCTGCGCACTTACTCGGTTCTTTATATTCTCCATTTGTACCGGCTTTTATACCATACAACTTTTGAGTTCTGTCATCCCCATCAAATGCTAACGCGCCAAAATTTGTCGTTTTAATATTTCCTATTTCCTTATTGTCTACTTTCATTCCCTTGGCAAGAGCGCAGTTAAAACTATAAGTACCTTTTTCATAAGTAATTCCATTCAGGACAGAAAAACGGTCCTCTGCTTTCCCGGTTCCTGTAATTACATTTGCAGCCAGTACAAGATGACCTGCTTTCATACAAATAGATTCCAGATTATACTGCTTATACCCTTTCATCTCAACATTAATAACTCCGTCTGGAATATATGAATTCACATTACTTCTGTAATCCACATGTACAATTCTGTTTCTTCCGGCAGACAATTCATCATTTGTCAGAATAAACAGACCGTAGTCTAAATGGTAATAAATATCCTGGATACGGCTTGTATATCCATATCCTCTGTTTGTAACCTTAAATTCATGAACTACTTCATAACTATTAGAACTCTCCAATCTCAGTTTTTTTACAATCAGAGTATCGTTATCTGCATCGTTGGAGCCTCGTGCAAGAATGAAAAATTCATTTGCCGCACCTGTATGTGCAATTCCAAGCGCTCCATACTGAAATTCACTTACAATATCAAACTCCTTAATAACATTACCGGCAGTATCCATTTTTACAATCTTTGTAGTATTTCCATATCCCGCTGTATCTTCAGCAAGCATAAATAATTCTGTGCCGATTTTGCTAAGCCCTAATGCAAAATATCCCAAACCGGTTTTAACTGCCACAGCCTGTGCATCTGCGTTTGAATAATCCGGTGTTTTATATAAGGTTGTTACCTTTCCGCTTGTTTTCACACTGTACATAGTGTCTCCGCTGATTGTAATTCCCGCTACATTCGTCGCAGCTCCTGCATCCACAATTTTTGCTCCTGCTGTAGGTGTCGCTGAAATAACAAGTGTTTTTCCATTAAATGTTCCTGGCATATAAAATATCCTCCTTCTGTTTTTTGCAGACCCTTATAGTTTTATTGGTCTGTTTCATAAGCGCTTACATAAAATAAAAACCCGTTTTCTCTATTTTCGGAAACTACTTTTTATATTTTTTTATTGATTTCTTTTGTATCTGCCATAATGTACTCTTTTACCTCTGTAATATCCCTCTCGATAACACTTAATACATTAAATTTTTCTGTTAATGCTGACAGTAATTCCTGATACTGTTTTTCCCGCTCTTCCTGTCTTGCCGAAAATCTTTCATTTGATTTCACAATGTAGATCAAAAGAAATACTGCCAATACTGCCCATATCCCTTGAGATAATGCAGCATCCGCTGGGCGTTTTAACAAGGTCGTTGCCGCACTGCACCTTCGTTCCGAACATCGGCCGCACGATCCCCGAACAACATTCATTACGATGGCGAAAAAAGCGGGCGTAGATGAGTACGTTGTGAAACGTCTTGCCGGTCACAAGATCACAGACGTAACCGAGGCGGTCTATACAATCCGTGATATTGAGTGACTCAGAGATGAGATAGAAAAAATGCCGTAACCCTTGTGGTTGCGGCATTTCTTTTCCTGTGATCGGCTCTTCTTTTTGTTTCCTTCGCTCTGTTGCCTACTTGTTACCTACCTGTTTGCCTATCTTGCCATTTTCAAGGCTTCTCACCGTGTCTCAAATTACTTTCTCATTTTTTGATCTAAACTAAGAAAAGTACCGCAGCCCTTGGAACTACGGTACTTTCTAGGTTTGTTGACTCTTTGATTAAAAAGGTTTGATTAGAACTTTCCAGCCTTAGCAGCTTCCTCAATGGAAACAGCTACTGCAACTGTCATACCAACCATCGGGTTGTTACCAGCGCCGATGAGACCCATCATCTCTACGTGAGCCGGTACAGAAGAAGAACCAGCGAACTGTGCATCAGAGTGCATACGTCCTAATGTATCTGTCATACCGTAGGAAGCTGGACCTGCTGCCATGTTGTCCGGGTGAAGTGTACGTCCTGTACCACCACCGGAAGCAACTGAGAAGTATTTCTTACCTGCTTCAAGACGTTCTTTCTTGTATGTACCTGCAACCGGATGCTGGAAACGTGTCGGGTTTGTGGAGTTACCTGTGATAGAAACGTCAACGTCTTCTTTCCACATGATAGCAACACCTTCCGGAACGCTGTTAGCGCCGTAGCAGTTAACTTTTGCACGAAGTCCTTCAGAGTATGCTTTTCTGAATACTTCTTTAACTTCGTTCTTGTATGGATCGTATTCTGTCTCTACATATGTAAAGCCGTTGATACGGGAAATGATCTGAGCAGCATCTTTTCCAAGACCGTTCAGGATAACACGTAATGGTTTCTGACGAACTTTGTTAGCTTTCTCAGCGATACCGATAGCACCTTCAGCTGCTGCGAAGGACTCATGTCCAGCCAGGAAGCAGAAGCACTCTGTTTCTTCTTCAAGAAGCATCTTGCCAAGGTTACCATGTCCAAGACCTACTTTACGTGTATCAGCAACGGATCCAGGAATACAGAATGCCTGAAGACCTTCTCCGATAGCTGCTGCTGCGTCTGCTGCTTTCTTACATCCTTTTTTGATTGCGATTGCAGCACCTACTGTATATGCCCAGCAAGCGTTCTCGAAACAGATTGGCTGAATGCCTTTGATCTGATCGTATACATTAAGACCTGCGTCTTTTGTGATTTTCTCAGCTTCTTCGATAGAAGCAATGCCATAGCTGTTTAAAACAGAATTGATCTTGTCAATTCGTCTCTCATATGATTCAAATAAAGCCATTTCCTGTTACCTCCTAAATTATTCTTTTCTTGGGTCGATAATTTTAACAGCGTCTGCAACACGGCCGTACTGACCTTTTGCTTTTTCCCATGCAGTATTCGGGTCATCGCCTTTTTTGATGAAATCAGTCATTTTTCCAAGGCTTACGAACTGATATCCGATGATCTCATCATCTGCATCAAGAGCAATACCTGTTACATAACCTTCTGCCATTTCAAGGTAACGAGGTCCTTTTTTCAGAGTTCCATACATTGTACCAACCTGAGAGCGAAGTCCTTTACCAAGGTCTTCAAGTCCAGCACCTACTGGAAGTCCTTCTTCTGAGAATGCAGACTGTGTACGTCCGTAAACGATCTGAAGGAAAAGTTCTCTCATAGCTGTGTTAATCGCATCACAAACTAAGTCAGTGTTCAGTGCCTCCATAACTGTAAGTCCCGGAAGAATCTCGGAAGCCATAGCTGCAGAGTGAGTCATACCTGAACATCCGATAGTCTCAACCAGTGCTTCCTGGATGATACCCTCTTTAACATTTAATGTAAGCTTGCAGGCACCCTGCTGTGGTGCACACCAGCCAACACCGTGTGTAAGACCGGAAATATCTTTGACTTCTTTTGCCTGTACCCATTTAGCTTCTTCTGGGATTGGAGCGGCGCCATGATGAACGCCCTGTGCAACTGGGCACATTTCTTCTACTTCGCGTGAATAAATCATTGTAAAACTCCTTTCAAGTATAGATTAACTTCATGTTGTTATACTCTCCGCTGTACAGAACTGCTGAATGAACTGCACAGGGTAAAACTCTGATGTCTGCTGAATGACTTCAGAGGAGTATGCCTAACAACCTAGTGTTATTTTCTCACAAAAGTGCTGATTCGTCCAGTCATAAATTGTAAAATTTTTAACCATCTTTGATTTTTTTGTGGTAAAATAGTTCTAATTTCTATTAATGAAGGGATTTCTATTATGACAACAAAGTTACCTGCTTCCTTTCTCCCTGCAAAATTTCAGGTTCTGAGCGGAAGCGCTTTAAAATTAATCGCTATCATCCTGATGCTGATTGACCATACAGGCTTAATGATCCTGTATAATTATCCTGCCACAACCGCAACCCTTTTCAGTTTCGGCGGCGTGGATTACAGCTGGTATCGGATTTTCCGGGATATCGGCAGGGCCGCTTTTCCAATTTTCTGTTTTCTGTTAGTGGAAGGATTTCTGCATACACATAACCGTAAGAAATATGGCCTGAATCTGTTTCTATTTGCATGTATCTCTGAGATCCCATGGAACTTCATGTTTACCAACACCTGGAGATATGAAAAACAGAATGTATTTTTCACCCTGTTTCTGGGATACCTGGCATTCTGTGCCCTGGAATACTTCTGGGATAATCAGAGAATGCAGCTTGTCTGCGTACTGGCACTGCTGACTGTCTCTGTGTTTCTGAAGGCAGATTACGGATGGCGGGGATTTGTATTCCTGCTGATCATGTACTGGTTCCGCAACGATAAAACCGCCCAGGCGATCATCGGAAGCTGCTGGCTTTACTATGAATGGAAAGCCTGCTTTGCTTTTCTTTCCATTAATATGTACAATGGTGAACGTGGATTTGTAAAAGGAAAATTTCTGAAATATGTTTTTTACTGGTTTTATCCGGTGCACATTACCATTCTGGTAATCCTGAGAAAACTTTTATTTCATATGTAATATCAGTTACAACAGATATCTTCCGTATCTGACAGACAAAAAATATAAAAGGGCAGGCTGTATGACTGAAATAATATCCTTCATACAACCTGCCTCTTCTATCCTTTGAATTATCTTCTAAAAATACCTTGTCAAACGGATATTCGCAATCCCCTTCGCTACTTGATTCGGTTAAATCATTTCTTTTCTGCAACTTCTGTTTTTGACTTATAAATGTGATTTGCAGGTACACAGCCTCTTACTGAGGAAAGTGGATAAATATTGCAGCAGCGTCCGATCACAGTTCCGGGATTTAATACAGAACCGCAGCCCACTTCTACGTTATCTCCAAGCATTGCGCCGAATTTCTTCAGACCTGTTTCAATCTTCTCGTCACCGTCTTTTACAACTACCAGTTTCTTGTCAGATTTTACATTGGAACAGATGGAACCTGCGCCCATATGGGATTTGTAGCCGAGAACTGCATCGCCTACATAATTGTAGTGCGGAACCTGTACCTTGTTGAAAAGTACCGCATTCTTTAATTCCGTAGAATTACCTACTACTGCACCCTCACCTATAATTGCTTTTCCGCGTATAAATGCACAGTGGCGTACTTCTGCTTCTTTACCTATGATGACCGGACCGTTGATGCAGGCTGTAGGTGCTACTTTGGCACTCTTGGCGATCCATACATCTTCTGACGGGTGGTCGTATTCTTCTTCACTTAAGGTCTGTCCCAGTTTCAGAATGAAATCTCCGATCTCCGGTAATACTTCCCATGGATATGTTTTTCCTTCAAATAAATCCTTTGCGATTGTTTCGTTCAGATCCAGAAGGTTTGCAATTGTAAAATCTTTTAACATAATATTTTCCTCTTTTCTCTCGCTATGATGACATGTTTTCTTTTATCTGTCACAAATACACACTACTTTGAAGCAGACGGCTTTCTGCAGGTACGTGATCGTCCCGCTGCGGACGTTGATCTGCCTGTTGTTTTCGCACTGTTTTTTTCAAATGAATCCTTATAATTCACTGCTGCAACATCAAAGAACTGTCTCAGATATGGCTGGATATTGCTGTCCTCCACCTGTCTGGTGCGAAGGCGCACAAAATGTTCCAGCTTATCCATATATTCCTGTTCTGTAATACTGCCCTCTGCCACATAATTCAGTCCTTTTTCCCAGCTTGCAGTCAGTTCCGGGTTCAGAAGCTGTCTGATGGAGCAGTTTACCACATCAAAGATCATCTCTCCAAGAAGGGTTGGAGTGATCACCTGGGTTTTCTTATTGAGTGCCAGATATTTGATATTGCACAGTTTCTTAAGAATTTCCGCTCTGGTGGCACTGGTTCCGATTCCGCAGCTTTTAATCTGGGCACGAAGCTCTTCGTCCTCGATCAGCTGACCTGCATTCTCCATTGCAAGAATCATAGAACCGGAATTATAACGCTTTGGCGGCGATGTCTCGCCCTCTTTGATACTCAGGCTGTCCACAGAGAGTATATCACCTTTTTTCAGGTTCTGCAATGCGGCAAGAAGTCTGGTATCACATGCCATATCCTCAGCCGAATCATCAGCTTTGTTCCCGCCGTTTTTTCCTGTATCCGGATCTTCCTCTTCACTTCCCTCATTGCCGGCTGCGCCGGCTCTGTTCACACTGCTCATGGCATCTGCTGCTTTTCGCTTCGCAAAAGAATTTGTGGCAACTTTTAAGTACCCTTCATCCAGCAGTACTTTAAATGAAGAAAAGAAGCTTTCATTCTGAATTTTTGTCACAAGACTGATCTTCTGATATACTGCAGGAGGATAAAAAATACATACAAACCTTCTGACAATGGTCTCATATACACGCTGCGCAGTAAGAGAAACACTTCTCAATGCGTTTAAGCCCTGGCCTGTGGGTACGATTGCATAATGGTCTGTGATCTGCTTATCATTAACATATCTGGTCTTTGCCAGATTTTTGTAATTTCCCTGTTCAATAATGTGCTGTGCGATCTCTGCTGTATGTTCATAATTACGCAGCCCGGAGATATTCTTATAAATCTCCTTTGCTGCCGCAGTAGACAACACACGGGCATCTGTTCTGGGATAAGTGACCAGTTTCTTTTCATACAGTTCCTGTACGATTTTTAATGTCTCATCCGGGCTGATCTTGAACAGCTTGGAGCACACATTCTGAAGCTCCGCCAGGTTAAATAAAAGCGGCGGATTCCTGTTCTCTTTTTTCCGCTCGATTTTCTCTACTGTACATTGCAGTGGCTGACTCACAGACAGCTCCTGTATCAGTTTTTCAGCATAGGCTTTCTCTTTAAATCCGTTCTCTTTATACAGATAAGGAGTCTGGAAATAGCTGCTGCCTTCCACAGCTCTCCACTCTCCCTCAAAGTTTTCTCCCTCAAGGGCAATGCTGCTGAGTACGCGGTAAAACGGAGTTTTCACAAATGCACGGATCTCGCGCTCTCTTCGCACTACCATTCCAAGTACACAGGTCATAACCCGTCCTACGGAAATGGCCTGATATTTCGTATTTAAATAATTTGACACACTGTTTCCATAACGCAGTGTCAGTACACGGGAAAAATTAATTCCCATGAGATAGTCTTCTTTTGCTCGAAGATAGGCTGAAGCAGAAAGATTGTCATATGCTGACAGATCCTTTGCCTCTCTGATTCCTCTCATGATCTCTTCTTCTGTCTGAGAGTCAATCCAGACTCTCTTTTCTTTTTTTCCATGAACACCTGCCATCTGTGCCACCAGACGGTAGATGTATTCTCCCTCGCGTCCGGAGTCGGTACACACGTAAATGGTGTCCACATCCTCACGGTTAAGCAGTCCTTTGACAATCTCAAACTGCTTCTGCACTCCGGGGATCACTTCATATTTAAATTCGCGCGGCAAAAAAGGCAGGGTATCTAAACTCCACCTTTTATATTTGATATCATATTTTTCCGGGTAGCTCATGGTGACCAGGTGTCCCACACACCAGGTCACCACGCTGTCCTGAGATTCCAGGTAGCCATCCCGTCTTTGTCCGTTGATTTTCAAAGCTTTTGCGAATTCCTGCGCCACACTGGGCTTTTCGGCTATGTATAAAGCTTTTGACATATTATTTATCTGCACTCATCTTTCTGAGCGGCCATGCCAGCAACAGGGCACCGCCCACCATATTTCCTAAAGTTACTACTACCATGCTCTTTACCATGGCTCCAAGGGATAATCCAGGTACCAGGCAGTATGCGGTAACAAAGATTCCCATATTTGCGATGCAGTGCTCAAATCCGCTTACAACGAATCCTGAGATACACATAACGATCATCAGGAATCTTCCTGCATCACTCTTTAATTTCATACCACAAAGCACGCCAAGACAGACGAAGAAGTTACAGAGCACTGCTCTGAAGAACATCTGTCCGAGCGGAATACTCAGTTTATTTCCAATGAATCCCGCAAAATAGTCTGCTGTTCCGGATGCTCCTGCACCTACAAACAACAATGCTAAAATTGCACATCCGACAAAGTTTCCAAGGTAGCTTACGCCCCATACCTTACCGGCCTCTTTCCAGCTTACCTGTTTATCATAGGCTCCGAACGCCATTACCATATTATTTCCTGTAAAAAGCTCGCCGCCTACGAAGCTGATCAGAAGCACTGCAATGGAGAATACTAATGCCCCCACAAATTTTCCCCATTCAGGCATGGTCTTGGAGAATACGTTTCCAACTACATTACTGTAGATCATAGCCACATCAATAAAAAATCCCGCCATGACCGCACGTATAAAGTACTTGAAAAAATTGGTATTCACCAGGTTACTCTTGGCTTTCGCCGCGTTTGACACTTTCTGTACATCTTCGTAATTCATAACTACACCTCCGCAATGTATTTTATTGAGAACATTATATCACCTGAATATCTGTTTCACAACCGAAATCGTCAAACAATTCAAGAATATTCATCAGATTTGTAATTATGTTCCATTATATTCGAAGATTTTTATAGCAATTCCATATACTAATGCAATCGAGACAGTTCGGCAGAATACAAAGGACAAGAAAGATATCTGCAGACATGCTGACGCAGGAGAAAATGTCTGAAAGTAAAGCTGATTTTTTTATTCAAATACAACTGCTTTATCCTGCAATTCTGTTACATATCCGATAACACCGCCGAAGATATCCATACCTGCAAGCTCTTCTGCAAGGGCATCGGCTTCTTCTGCCGGTACTGCAAGCAGAAGTCCGCCGGATGTCTGCGGATCAAATACCAGATCCTCCATCCAGAGTTCCTTAATCTCACTTCGTACTTCATCGCCTGCGAAGTCACGATTTCTGTATGCACCTTCAGGAATCAGCCCCATCTGTGCATACTCTTCAACACCCTCAATGATCGGAAGTTTCTCAGACTGGATCACCAGGGTTTTCCGGCTGCCTTTTGCCATTTCCAGACTGTGACCTGCAAGACTGAATCCTGTTACGTCGGTGCAGCTGTGGATCGTGTATTTAGATGCAATCTCTGCTGCATATTTGTTCAGCTTCGCCATGATTTTCTGAACTCTCTCAATTTCTTCCTGAGACGCCATTTCTGCCTTAATGGCAGTGTTAAGGATTCCACAGCCCAGCGGTTTGGTAAGAATAAGGATGTCTCCTTCTTCTGCGCCGTAATTTTTCCACATTTTGTCCGGATGCACATAACCAGTTACACAGAGTCCGTATTTCGGTTCTTTATCATTGATAGTATGCCCGCCTGCAAGGACTGCTCCGGCTTCCATGACCTTATCTGCACCGCCGCGCAGAATCTGCTCCAGTACTTCCGGACCAAGGCAGTTTGGAAATGCTACCACATTTAATGCCAGTTTCGGAACACCGCCCATTGCATAGACATCACTCAGTGCATTGGCTGCTGCGATCTGCCCGTACATATACGGATCATCCACTACTGGCGGAAAAAAGTCTACTGTATGGATCATTGCCAGTTCATCATTAATCTTGTATACTGCTGCATCATCTGATGTCTCCGGACCTACCAGAAGCATCGGATCTGTAAATTTCGGAAGTTTGCCTACTACCTGTGCCAGAACCTTCGGGCCAATCTTAGCACCGCATCCGGCTGCACTGGCAAGCTGTGTAAGACGCACTTCATTTTTTTTCATTTCATTTCCCATAAGTCAGTTCACCCCAATTGATCTCCATATTCAGAATCTCCTCGTAACTGTTCAATACTTTCGTTACTGTAAACGGAGTGAACAGTAACGTACTTTCACAGCCGACAGACTGCCGAATAGTTACATATCTTCTATAACAAGAGATTCAGTGCTATCATTGTATCATGTTTTCACATATCCGTCAAAATGTGAACCGTTTACCATATATCAGGTGTTCCTATAAATCTTTCCATTTTACGCAAGAATCCTATAAATCTTTTCATATTCCAGATCCTGTTCCTTCATATAGGAAGCTGTTTCTTCTTCGTTCTGTTCCCCACATTTCCACGCAAGGCCGCAGGAAGCTGATATTTCTCTTGGCACAGGGATCAGTCTGCCTGTAAATTTGTTTTTCTTACATTCCCTTTCCATGGCAATTGCCTGAGTGGTAGTTTCAAAAGTCACCACTGTTGTCAGAACTTTTTCTTTCATAATCCGTCGTGTCCTCATAAAAAGAGGCACCGTTACCGGCACCTCTTTTATTATTTTCTATAAATTATTTCGCCTGGATATATCCTTTTGCTTTTAAGGTTTCAGCACAGAGAACTGCTCCGCCTGCTGCACCTCTGACTGTATTGTGGGAAAGTCCTACGAATTTCCAGTCATATACGGTGTCTTCACGAAGACGTCCTACAGATACGCCCATGCCATGTTCGAAGTTTACATCCTCTGTAACCTGCGGACGGTTGTCCTCTTCCAGATACTGGATGAACTGCTTCGGAGCACTTGGAAGTTCTAATTCCTGTGGAAGTCCCTTGAACTCTACTAATGCTTTGATAAGCTGCTCCTTAGTAGGGTTCTTACGGAATTTAACGAATACAGCTGCTGTATGTCCGTTCAGTACCGGTACACGGATACACTGGCATGTGATAACCGGTTCTGTAGCAGGTTTGATTACACCGTCTTCTACTTTACCCCAGATTCTTAATGGCTCTTTCTCGCTCTTCTCTTCCTCGCCACCGATGTATGGGATGATGTTTCCAACCATTTCCGGCCAGTCCTTAAATGTCTTACCTGCTCCGGAGATTGCCTGATATGTAGTAGCAACTACTTCATATGGCTCGAACTCTTTCCATGCAGTTAATACAGGAGCATAACTCTGGATAGAACAGTTTGGTTTAACAGCGATAAATCCGCGTGTTGTTCCAAGACGTTTCTTCTGGGATTCGATTACATCGAAGTGTTCCGGATTGATTTCCGGCACTACCATCGGTACATCCGGTGTCCATCTGTGAGCACTGTTGTTGGAAACAACCGGTGTCTCTGTCTTAGCATATTCTTCTTCGATCTTCTTGATCTCTTCTTTTGACATATCTACAGCAGAGAATACGAAATCAACTGTTGCAGCAACCTTCTCTACTTCGTTTACGTTCATAACAACAAGATTCTTGACACCCTCCGGCATTGGAGTATCCATTTTCCATCTTCCGCCAACTGCCTCTTCGTATGTCTTTCCTGCACTTCTCGGACTTGCAGCTACAGTTACAACTTCAAACCATGGATGATTCTCAAGCAGAGAGATAAATCTCTGACCTACCATACCTGTAGCACCTAAAATACCGACTCTAAGCTTTTCACTCATAATATCTTTCTCCTCTTTATCTTCTGCCCGCGTCTCTACCCTTTCGCGGACATTTTTATCCAGGTGTCCTTATATTGCGTACATCTGTCTTTCTTGTACATACTATAACAAACCAAAATAAATTGCAAGCATTTTTTTTAATTTTCTTCCAGATATTTTTTGTTCTCAGCGATCACTTTCTCCATCACGTCAGGTCCCGGTGCACCGATGGTCATACGTTTTTCCACACAGGTTTTCATACTGATTGCTTCGTAAATATCGTTCTCGAATACCGGGCTGATGGCTTTATATTCTTCAAGAGGAAGTTCATCCAGAGAAATCCCTTTATCAATACAGGTAAGCACCAGACGGCCTACAATGCCGTGTGCATCGCGGAAAGGTACTCCATGATTTACCAGATAATCGGCTGCATCTGTAGCATTTGTAAAGCCATTCTTTGCACTTGCTTCCATATTCTGTTTGTTGAACTGCATAGTAGAGATCATGCCTGTAAAGAGGGCAAGACATCCTTTTACAGTGTCAATGGCATCAAATGTAAGTTCTTTGTCTTCCTGCATATCTTTGTTGTATGCAAGAGGGATTCCCTTCATGGTTGTAAGGATAGATGTTAATGCTCCGTATACACGACCTGTTTTTCCTCTTACAAGTTCTGCGATATCCGGGTTCTTTTTCTGAGGCATGATACTGCTGCCTGTGCTGTAGGCATCGTCTATCTCTACGAAGCGGTATTCATTGGAGTTCCACATAATGATTTCTTCGCAGAAACGGCTCATGTGCATCATAATTGTGGAGAATGCGGACAGAAGCTCAATCACATAGTCTCTGTCTGATACAGAGTCCATGCTGTTTCTGGTCGGGCCGTCGAAACCGAGAAGCTGTGCTGTATATTCTCTGTCAAGTGGGTAGGTGGTTCCTGCCAGTGCACCTGCACCCAGAGGGCAGGTGTTCATTCTCTTACGGATATCTGCAAGTCTGCTTCTGTCACGTACAAACATTTCAAAGTATGCACCTACGTGGTGAGCCAGTGTGACCGGCTGCGCTTTCTGGAGGTGTGTGAAGCCTGGCATGTATGTGTGGACATTCTCTTCCATGATCTTCTGAAGTGCTTCGAGAAGTTTCTTTACCAGTTCGTCTGTCTCGTCAATCTCATCTCTTACATAGAGTTTCATGTCAAGGGCTACCTGGTCGTTACGGCTTCTTCCTGTGTGAAGTTTCTTGCCTGCATCACCGATTCTGTCGATAAGGTTTGCTTCTACAAAGCTGTGGATATCTTCATATTCGGATGTGATCTCGAGTTTGCCGGATCTTACATCTGCAAGGATTCCGTCAAGACCTGCTTCGATCTGATCTTTTTCTTCTGCTGTCAGGATTCCCTGTCTGGCGAGCATTGCTACGTGTGCTTTGCTGCCTCTGATGTCCTGCTCATAGAATTTCTGGTCAAAAGAGATGGATGCATTGAAGTTATATACAAGTTTGTCTGTTTCTTTTGTGAAACGTCCGCCCCAAAGCTGTGCCATTGTGTTATTCCTCGTTTCTTCTTTATTTTTGGTATTATTGCTTTTACGTGTTAGTGTAACATATTTTTTCAGTATTGCAAAGTAGTTAGTTTGGAATCATTCAAAAGGTACGTGAAGAAAAAGAAGGTGTGTTGAGGCTTAGTTTCGGAACCCTGTAATTCTAAGGCATTCGGGAATAGACGCAACCGCAGTAGTTCTGACGGTAGAGGTCGTATTCGTGGGATAGTTCGATGGAACGTTTGTAGCCGTTTTTTTTCTTGAAGTCGGATGGGAGGTGTTGGACGTGGTAGATTTCTGCCAGTTCTTCACCGATTTCGTTGATCTTGGCTGCGTTTTTCAGAGGGCTGATGGAAAGGGTGGTGGTAAAATAGTCATAGCCGCCCTCTTCTGCCAGTTTTGCTGCTTCTTCCATGCGGAGACGGTAGCATTTGAAGCAGCGTTCGCCACCTTCGGGTACGTCTTCGAGGCCTTTTGCCATCTGGAAGAATTCCTGCGGGTCGTAGTGACCCTCTATCAGTTTGACAGGGTGTTCAAATTCCATGGAGTTTACAAGACGGGTAATTTCATGGACTCGTTTGCGATATTCTTCTTCCGGGTAGATGTTTGGGTTGTAGTAGAATACTGTGATGTTGAAATATTTCGACAGGTATTCCAGTACGTAACTGCTGCAGGGTGCACAGCAGCTGTGGAGAAACAGGCTTGGGATCTTGTTATCTTTTTGCGCCTGATCTATAAGTTTTTCCAGTTCTTTCTGATAGTTTCGTTTATTCAACAGTATTATTATATCCTTTCTGCATCTTCACAAATGCTTTTTATTATCTTTTAATAAAATGCGAATACCTGTTCAGGTATTCTCTATTGTGCCTTCGTAATGATTCTTTGTATTTTTTAACTTCCTGCACTCTCCTATTCGTTCGCCCATTTTTACGATAGTCTCATATCCCTCTTCTGTATTCTCGATCAGATCATAGTCAATACGGACTTTTCCCGGCTGGATGAGGAGGATTATTGTGGAACCTCCGAATTCGAAGTTGCCTTTTTCCTGGCCTTTCTTTACTGTGGCAGGATTTTTATGGAGATTTGTGATTTTTCCTACCATCATGGCGCCTACTTCCATCATGAGGATGGTTCCGAATTGTTTTGTTTTCAGCAGAGTGTATTCTCTGGCGTTTTCTTTGTAGATGGGATATACATCGTTTGCTGCAGGATTCACTGTGTGGAAAACGCCGGGCAGAGTTACATTCGCGGATTTTCTTCCATCTGCCACATAGCAGTAATGATGATAGTCATCTACTGTCAGTCTGAAAATCAACGCATAGCCGCCTGTGTATCTCTCAGCAATTGCCTTATTCTTCAGAAGCTGTCCTGCTGTATATTCTGTATCTTTGATGCTGAAACGTGAGTCTGAGCTGATCCTGTGTACGGAAAGTTTTCCGTCACAGGGGCTGATCAGGATGTTTTCGCGCATATCGATCGGGCGTTCTTCTTTTCGGATGCGCCTTATAAAGAAGTCATTCCATGAAGAGAAGTTCTGTTTTTCGTAAATGCTCAGGTCAATCTTGTTGTTTTTTACAAAATCCGGTACAAATCTGGCAGAAAGTCTGGTGTTAAGCAGGACTCCCGCTGCCTTTGACACGAAAGGTCTGATCAGGAGTTTCAGGCAGAGTCTGCCACCCCGGTCATTATATAAATGCCGTAGGAATTTATCCTGCTCATTCTCTTCAATCGTGATATTTCCTTTTCTGTCAATATACTTCATTCGTATCTTCCCTCCATAAAAGTATAACCGCAGCCTCCCCATTTCCCGGGAACCGCTGCGGCCAGTCAACAGTTATATTTATTTTATATCAAACGGAACATCTTCGCAAGTGCAAGTGCCACGACTGCAACCAGCAGGATACGTACCGGATTCTGAGGTTTTTTTACCTTGATATCCAGAATAAAAAGCAGTCCCACGATAATCACTGCAATATGTATCACGATCAGGAAATAGAGTCCGCAATATCTTCTCATCAGATAAAGGAACGGCAGGATGATCGCCATGGATGTGATCGGAAGCCCCTGATAATACTGTCTGTTCTCAGAAGTCTCATTCTGTCTCTTTGTTTCTGAAACATTAAAATATGCAAGGCGGATGACAGATGCCACACTGTAAAAAATAAGCGCCCCAATCCCCGCCGGTGTATTCACACCCAGACAGTAACAGATCATTACCGGAAAAATACCAAAGCAGACCACATCACATAAGGAATCGATCTGAATCCCGAAATTCTTCTCATCATCCGTACGGTTCTTCTTTGTTCTGGCTATCTTTCCGTCAAACATATCACACAGTCCGGAAAGTGCCAGACAGAAAATCGCAACCTTAAAATCCCCCTCCAGAGCCCTGCTAATTCCAAATACGGAAATTCCCAGGCTTATATAAGTCAATATTACCGTATAATCATAAATTCCTAAAAACATATTTTCTCCCCCTACTTTTCTTCTTGTTCTTTTCTTCCTATTATGAAATACGCCACGCAGGTCATCACTGCACTGATAAGCATCTGTGCATAATAGGAAATTCCTCTGCTGAGCAGCATTGCAGGAAGTAATGCTTCTCCGAAAACCGGTGCAAACATCACCAGATAAAGAGACTCACTGATTCCCATTCCTCCGGGTAAAGGCAGCATATCAACAGAGACAGATATGACAGACTGCAAAATCGTAAGGGTTATGATGGAATATCCATGAAATCCCAGCGAACGGTATACCCAGTATGTAACTGTAAATAACAAAATCCTCTGCGCCATAGTGATCAGTAACACTTTCAGGATCACCAGCTTGTGACTTGCCCAGAAAGCCGCAGTTTCATGATACTGATCCATAGACGCTTCCAGTTTCTCAAGCCGGGTTGCCTTTGGCTTAAGGAAACGGAAATGTTCAATAAGTTTCAGTCCTTTTACCATAATCCACTTCGCCAATCCAGGGGCAAATACAAGGATCATCATGAAAGTAACACAGAAAATATTCAGGCCTACGCCCAAGTAAAACACCCACATGTACTGACCAAGATATCCTTCCAGAAAGCCTCTGCCAAAAATCCAGATTACAATTCCGATCACTACCAGAACCGCTTTATAAGTAATCGTGACAATCATCAGGACCAGCGTAGTGACAGGAATCGGAAGTTTGTCCTTTTTCATAAAATAAATCTGCATTGGCTGTCCGCCGGATGCAGACGGTGTGATACAGCTGAAAAAGAATCCCACAAAAGAATACAGAGCACAATGCCCCATCTTTACTTTTGCTCCGAGAGTCCGCATCATATAGAAGATAATTACAGACTCGCCAAGTATGAACAGTACCACACAAACCACGCTGATCAGTAAGTAAACCGGATCTGCCTGCCGTACTGTATGAATAATCTCTCCCAGATCCTCTCCCTTAAATACCATATATACGGTAATGGAAAATATAAGGATCAGAAAAATGGTGTTAAATATTGCTTTCTTTTTGTTTCTCATTTGCTTACACTTTCTTATACAGTTTTTTACAGCATTCGTCTGATTTCTATACCCGATTCATGCATGTCGCAGTGTCTGATATATGTATATTTCTGATATGAAACACATAGTAAACAGTAACGTATTCCTTACAGAACATTTGCCCTCAAATACTATAGCAGCAAAAATACTATAGTTCATCTATTATATCATACCCTGACATTTCTGCATATCATAAATTATGAAAATATTCGTTACTATTCACCGAATATGGAGGTATCTGTATGAAACCACTGCTGGATATTACAGATGTCAGTCTCTCCTACCACAGTTTATCAGGGGAAACCCCTGCCCTTTCTCATATATCCTTTCAACTGATGCCAGGTGAATTTCTCGCCATCGTCGGGCCGTCAGGCTGTGGAAAGTCCACGCTGCTGAATCTGATCTGTGGTCTGCTCCGGCCGGAACAGGGACAGATTCTTCTGGACGGCACGCCGGTAACTTCCGGTGACTGCCGTATCGGATATATGCTGCAAAAGGATCATCTGCTGGAGTGGCGGACAATTTATAAAAATGTTCTTCTCGGACTGGAAATCCGCAGGGAACTCACTGCCGAAAAACTTGCTTATGTAAATCAGCTTCTCTCAGATTACGGTTTGGACAAATTCCGCTCTGCACATCCGTCCGAATTGTCCGGAGGAATGCGCCAGAGAGCTGCACTGATCCGTACTCTGGCATTAAAGCCGGAACTTCTTCTGCTGGATGAACCGTTCTCTGCACTCGACTCTCAAACCAGACTCAGCGTAAGTGATGATATCGGCAAAATCCTGCGTCAGGAAAAAAAGACTGCAATTCTTGTCACCCATGATATTTCAGAAGCGATCAGCATGGCAGACCGGGTTATCATTCTTTCTCCAAGGCCTGCCATTATTCGTAAGATTGTGCCAATTTGTTTTGATCTGGAGAACCGTACTCCTATGGCTTCCAGAAATGCGCCTGAATTTAAATCTTATTTCAATCTTATCTGGAAGGAGCTAAATCATGATGTCTGAAATCTCATATCATCAGCAACAGTATATCCGACATCAGAAAAGAGAAAAGAAACTTGTTCTTTTTTTGCGGATATTTATTCTTCTTTTCTTTCTGGTGTTGTGGGAAATCTCCGCCAGGACCGGGCTGATCGATTCTTTTATCTTCAGCAGTCCGGTAATGATCTGGCACAGCTTCTGCAGTATGTGCAGAGACGGCTCTATTTTTCCCCATCTCTCTGTTACAATTACGGAAACACTGGTCAGTTTTCTGTTCGTTGTTGTTCTGGGTGCAGGGATGGCAGTTCTGCTGTGGACCTGTCCCAGACTTGCGAAGATCACAGAGCCTTATCTCGTAGTACTGAACAGCCTTCCGAAATCTGCTCTGGCACCTTTGCTTATTGTATGGCTTGGTGCCAACGAACGGACGATTATTGTCTGCGGTATGTCGGTTGCTATCTTTGGTTCGATTTT
Source organism: Blautia wexlerae DSM 19850 (assembly GCF_025148125.1). NCBI lineage: Bacteria > Bacillati > Bacillota > Clostridia > Lachnospirales > Lachnospiraceae > Blautia > Blautia wexlerae. Next base: position 1,444,694 of record NZ_CP102267.1, on the reverse strand, counting down.
GAATCTGTATACAGGTTTTGGCGAAGCTGACCCGGAAAAACTGAAGCTGATTGAGACGCTGGGCGGTGGGAAGAAAGAAAAGCTTATGAAGATTATTCTTCCGTCTTCTGTGCCGTTACTGCTCAGTGTTATGAAAGTTAATATTGGTCTGTGTCTGGTTGGTGTTATCATAGGCGAATTTATCGGTGCCAGAAAAGGGCTTGGCTACCTGATCATCTATTCCAGCCAGACCTTTAAGCTTACCTGGGTACTGATGTCCATTATCATTCTGTGCATCATCGCTATTATCCTGTACGGACTCCTCGGACTGATTGAAAAACGCGCACGCAGATAGTTGTTAATTTTTAACCGCTATTTTTTATAACGAAACGGTTTCGGAAACAGATTCAATATCTGAAAAAATTTTGCTGCAAAAAGAAGCCCGGAAGATCATCGAGTTCCACTTAACTGGACACTCCTGAACTTCCGGGGCTTCTCTTGTCTCTGACTGTCTGTCAGTTATTCTGTTTTTAAACCAGCGCCTCTGTCCGGTTACTATCATGTTCCGACCAAAGCGCCTGATAATGTGTATATTATGAATTATTCTTCTCCAAGGCTCTCCACTGCCTCTGTGAAATCCTGTATCAAATCTTTTATATCTTCGATACCCACACTGATACGGATTGTGTCGTCGTACACTCCAGCCTCTTCCATTGCCTCCGGCGTACTGTGGATATAAATTGTAGACGCCGGATGAATCACCAGAGTTCTCACATCACCAATATTGGTTGCAATCTTTACATATTTCAGATGATTGATCAGCTTATATGCCCGTTCTTTGGAACCTGCACGGATAGTCAGAATCGCTCCACCCTTTCCACTAAGCTGTTTTTCTGCCAGTTCATGATATGGACTGGACTCCAGCAGCGGATAGTTGACAGATACACCTTCCAGCTTCTCCAGTGCCTGGGCAAGCCGGAAAGCGTTATTACAGACCCGCTCCATACGAAGACCAAGTGTCTCCATTCCGATAATATTCAGATAAGCGTTCATCGGAGCCAGACAGCCGCCCATGTTTCGCCAGATTCCGTTTCTCAGTTTCACAAGATAAGCAAACTTTCCGTATTTCTTATATTCCTTCATTCCCGGATAACGTTCCGGACTCCAGGAAAAGTTTCCGCTGTCAATGATAATTCCACTGATGGCATCTCCACTTCCATTTATATATTTAGAAGTAGAATGCACCACTACATCCGCACCGTACTGAATCGGATTAAGCAGATAAGGAGTCGAAGTTGTGCTGTCTACGATCAGCGGCACTCCTTTTCCATGAAGAAAATCTGCTGTTTCCCGGACATCCATTACATTCAGTGCTGGATTTCCTACTATTTCGCCAAACACTGCTCTGGTCTTATCTGTAAGAAACGGCTCGATCAGCGCCTTCTCTACCCTCGGTATAAAATGTACTTTGATTCCGAATGCCTCCAGATCATGAAGCAGATCCAGTGTACCTCCGAACAATGCACTTCCTGCGATTACCTCATCCCCTGCCTGCAGGATATTAAGTAATGATAATGTAACCGCTGACATTCCGGAGGAACAGGCTACACCTCCAATCCCGCCTTCTAATTCATTTACTCTTCGCTCAAACGCATCTACTGTCGGATTCGCAATCCTGGTATATGCAAATCCCGGTGCCCGATTCTGGAATACTTTTTCCAACTGTTCTGAAGATTCATATGCAAAAGCATTTGCCAGGCTGATAGGCGGCACTGTTGAACCATTCGCATAATTGTCTACTGCTTTTCCGTGTAATAATTTAGTCTGAAATTCCATGAGCATATTCCCCTTGTAAAATATAATAATCTCCGGACTAACGGTATGTTTTCTGTGATATATCGTTTCCCTGTTTTTAGCAATTTCATAGTGTTTCGATATGAATAGTAGTATATATTTTTCACATAAATCTGTCAATAAATTTTCTTATATCAATTATTTATATACACATATAGTTTTTTTCTATATTTTGTTATTTTTCTATAGAAATAATTTAGTCTAAAATCAACATCTTTTTCCATATTGTCGAAAAAACATAGCTTTTTCTATCTTTATCTGGTAAAATTGATATATAGCAATCCTCTAAAATAATGCATCTTAATATAGAGCGTATTTGAAAAATCATTTACAAGGACTGCTATAGATTATTATTTCAGTCAAACGACATATCTGAAAATGAATGTCCTGAAATGTAATTCCACTACATAAGATTCATAACAGAACAGAAGGAGGCCCTTTATGAAAACAAGGAAAAAATGGTTAAGAAAAACAACCGCTATCTGTACTGCAGCACTTCTTGGTACTGCTGCAATTCCATCTACAGCATTTGCAGCAGACAGTTACGCTTCCATTGAAAAAGATGCATGGGCAAAAAAGGTCACAGAAATGGCATCTTCTTACGCTACATCTATAGAGGAAAGCCAGTCTCTGATGTCAGGAATGCAGAGTGACATGATTCTGAAATTTGAAGATTCCGGACGCTCACTGCTGGGGTTTGTCGCACCATTTGATGTCTCCTGGCTGGACAATATCACACTTTCCAATGATATTTCTTTTACAGAAGGAAAAGAAGGTATTCTGATGAAGGTCCTTCTTAATGATAATGAAATCTGTACTCTGGAATATTATCTTGATCCGGACAGCCAGGATATTTATATGCGCATCCCTGAACTCTCTGATAAATATTTCAAGACCAATCTGAAAGAAGCCGCAGACCAGCAGGCTGCCAATATTGAAAATGATCTTGAAGAATTAACCCCTGATGATTCAGATGCAGATATTCCGACAGACAATTTCGCTTCCGCTTACTCTGACAGTCTCAGCCTGACTGTTTCCATGATGTCTGATCTGTCAGCAGCAGCTCCAGAAGCTTCTGTAGTAGAAACACTTCTGGATAAATACGGATCTATGCTTTTTGACAATGTAACAGAAGGCGAAAGCAGTCAGGAAACTCTGACAGCAGGTGATATCAGTCAGGACTGTACAGTATATGAAGGCCAGATTTCAGCCGAAGACGCTGTAAAAACTGCAACTGCAATCCTGGAAGAAGCAAAATCAGACAGTGATATTGAGAACATCCTCGATACCTGGACAGAGAAACTCTCAAGTAACGAGGACCTGCACGAAAGCTTTACCAAAGCTGTAGAAGACGGTCTTGATTTTCTGAAAGATGCAGATACCGGTGATTCCGATGATTCTCATCTCAACACCAGAATCTGGGTTGATGAGACCGGCAGAATTGCAGGACGTAAAATTGAGTTTCAGGAAGGTGATAAAATAACTCCTGTTCTGAACTGGCAGATGACCAGGGACGGCTCAGACTTTGGCTATCTTCTCTCCATTGAAACAGATGATTCCGGCACACTCTCCCTGTCCGGATCCGGTCAGATTAATGGCGGTAAATTAAACGGAACCTATAAAATTTCTCAGGATGATACAGCCGCAGCTGTTATCGAAGTTAAAGACTACGACACCGAATCTGCAAAAGAAGGTTACTTAAACGGTAACTATACTATCACCTTCCCTGCTGATTCTTCAGAAGATACAGATTCTTCTCTTTCCATGCTCGAGAACTTTGCACTTGTATTAGATTTAAATTCAGCAAAAGATTCCGGTTCTGTTGCACTGTCCGTTGAAAGTGCAGGCAGTACTCTCGGAAGCTTCACTGTTACTTCCGGTACAGGCGAATCTGTTAAAATTCCGGATCTTACGGCTCTGGGCGATGTTTATGACGTAACCAATGAAGATGATATGAGTGCCTACGCAGCTACACTCGACCCCACTACACTTATGGACAACCTGTCCAATGCAGGCGTTCCGGACGAAGTCATCACTTATATTCTCAGCGGCATAGGCAATTCCGATGCCGAAGACGTTACTGACGAAAATGCCGCAGAGGCAGAGTCTGATGCTGATGCTGCCGAAGCAGGCGCAGCCTGACTTAGCAGCTTTATCACTATCGTCTACTGCAGCAGACGGTTCCAGTAATACTTTATCCCGATACCTACTACCACTGCTGTTATAAATTCACAGATCCAGAACGCATTCCACACAGCATCTGCCCCGGCAAAATAGCACAGCAGATAAGCTGCCGGAATGATCACTATAATATATCTTAATAACGAAATCACCAGGGACTGAGCACCTTTGCTCAGTCCTTCTAATGCACCGGAAGCTGTAACAGAGATGGCAGATGGGATAAACCCGATACTGATAATCTGTAATGCTGCAGTGCCAAATCTTACAGTTTCCGGGTTCTCAGTAAACATTCCCATCAATGTCTCTGATGCTGTAAAGCAGATGATCGTTCCTGCCAGCATGATCATACCATTCAGAAGCACAGAAATCCCAAAAAGTTTCTTTACCCTCTTTATTTCTCCTGCTCCGTAATTATATCCTATCAACGGGCGCATTCCCTGGACAATGCCGCTTGCAGGCAGATACAAAAAAGTCTGAAGCTTATAATAGATTCCCAGAACCACTACATAGCTTCCGGAAAAAGCCGATAATATCTGATTCAGGAAAGAGATCAGAACTGACGGCAGGGCAATATTCAGGATTGCGGGAATCCCTACCATATACAGCTTCCCGTCCAGGTTCCTGTTAAGTTCCAGATATTTCCTGCTGATCTCCACCGGAATACTACACTTCTTATATGCGATCAGATATACAATAACTGTAAATACCTGGCCAAGACCAGTTGCCAGTGCTGCACCTCTGATCCCCATTTCCGGAAAAATCCCCACTCCGAAAATCAGCAGCGGATCCAGGATAATATTGGAAATACAACCGATCATCAGGCTGATCATTGTCAGTTTCATTCTGCCCACAGCCTGAAAAATCTTTTCGAAGGACAGGCTGATCATGATCACTGTGGAAAATGCAAATGCAATGGTTGAATACTGCACACCAGATGAGATCACTTCCTGCTCTTTTGTAAACATACTGAGAAATACAGGCATAAACGGAATACAGATTACTGTAAAAATAATTCCATGGATAATATTAAAGAGCATACCATGGGTAGCTGCTATATTCGCATTTTTAATATTTTTTGCTCCCAGTTGAAAAGAAATCTGTGCATTGATTCCCACACCGAAACCAATGGCAACTGCATTAATAAAGTTCTGTACAGGAAATACCAGAGACAGAGCTGTCATCGCCTGCTCACTGATCTTTGCCACAAAAAAGCTGTCTACGATGTTGTACAGTGAATTCACCAGCATAGACAGTACCATAGGCATTGCCATAGATGCCAGAAGCGGCAGAATCGGTTTTTTCTTCATAAAAGTATTGTTCATTCTTTTTTCCTTTCTCTGTTTCATTGCAACAAAAAACGCCACACAATTATCTCTACATTGCTGTATGATAATCGTGCGGCGAAAAGAGTTCATGTTTGTCACAAGACTGAAAAATCCACACCAGTTTTGGTGTGATAAACATATCACAATTTATTTCCTGCTGTCAAGACTTTTTATCCATTTTACTGCGTTCTCCTGATTCGGTGCTGAATACGGCACTGCAATGCATACAGGATCGTAGATTACACCTAATTCCTGTTCAAGCTCACTGTCAGTAATGGAAATGTGCGTAGTATCTGTCTGCATTCCAAACTTCTCAAAAGCTTCCTCACCCATCAATTCCTTCAAATCTGCAAATGGCTCATTCTTCTTCAAAGTCTGATAAAGCTTCTCCGGCATAACCATAATATCAATGGAACCTGCCTGGATCTGTGCCACATAAGCCATCTGTGCATTATAATCAAATTCTGCCATTTCAGAGTCCGTAGTAAGATTCACGCCTATCTCTACTTTGCTATAGGGATCATCTTTGTACCCAAGTGTTTCTTTGATTTTCTGCTCAGGAGTTTCCGTATCATTTGCCATTGAATTTACCACTGTCATGGACAGAACTGTTTTTATTTTGGACTGTTCATAGTAATCCTTTATTCCGAATATAAGAGCAATCACTGCGATCACTCCGAAAATAGCCGGTTTATAATACATCCAGATATATTCCAGCTTTTTCTTTGGCCCCATTCCCTTTAATTTTTCTTTCTCAATCAGACGTCTTTCCTTCTTTGACAAATCCGATTCATTCTTAATCTCCGGATTCAGCACGCTTTCATCGTGCTCTTCTGCCTGTTCTGCTCTGTTCTTACTCTGGTTCTTGTCCTGATTTTTATCTGCCATTCTCTCTCCTTTGTATTTTCTGCATAATGGTTTTCGGTAACTGTTCAGCAGTCCGCCATTCTGCGAAACACCGGACGGTTACGTTCATAAGATTTACTGATTACTATATCACATTTTCCATTATGTGAACAGTTATAATTCCCGCGGTTCCTGAAGATAACGTTACTATGTTACTGTTCATTCCATTCTCAGTAACGCAGCCAAAATTCATTCCGGATTTTCATACCCTGACTATACATGATCATTCTGCAAAATATTTTGCCTTGCATACGCAGAGACCGCAGATATGCCAGAAACTGTCACCACTGTCAGCATATATACCAAAACCGGACGCAGCCAAAAATAAATCTGACAGTTGCTGACTCCCAGACCTTCTGAACATTTTTTCAGAAGGTCTGACATCGCCGGATGAAGAAGATAGATCAGGAACGCATATTTTCTTCCGGTTTCCACCAGTACAGAGGGAAAATTTATTTCCCTTCCATATAAAATAAGCCACAGAAACAGACAGATCACTGCAACACAATTTCCTGTGTAAATTTCTCCAGCCCCCCGGAAAGCATATTCCATCATGCTGAGTGCCACACCGAAACTCATCCCTGCTTTCAATCCCCATTGCATCCATTGCTCCAGACGTTTGCATACTATCTTATCCTGATATTCATGGATCATCTGACCTGTAAGGAAAAAGCTCATTCCTGTAAACAGAAAGTTTCTGTATTCCATAGTGTGATAAAATCTGTCAAAAAAGACACAAAACTCCGCTCTCCATAAAAGTATTGCCAGCAATACAGGTGCCATACAATATGCAGCCTTACGCATTCTCCATTTTTCAATCAGGAGAGCAAGCAGATAACAGTAAATTAATGCAGGAAGAAACCATAAATGTGCTCTTACCGGAGAAGTACTGTTGTACACGAAAAATTCCTTCAGATGCTCTGTACTCACAAGCCCTTTTATCCATGTCCATACTCTCTCCCCATTCCAGGCTTTCATAAAACATTCCCAGATAAAATAAAACACAACTGAAACTGCAAAAAGCTTCATGATATGCAGGATTTTAGACAATATTCTTTTTGAGGCATTGCAATTTTGATAATAACAGAAATACCCGGATACCATAAAGAAAAACGGCACCGCACATCTTGCCAGTACTTTTACAAGCTGCCCGGCCTGTCCCGGAAAGCTTACATGGATGCATACCACCAGGCACGCAGCAATGGCCTTTACAGCATCCAGACTTTTATTTCGCATTTGATTTCTCACCCACCTTTTTCTGTTGTTTCATCTATAGCAGCAGAATAATCCGTAAAAATATCTAACCTGACATCATTTCAGTCAGACAGATAAAATCATCCGCTTCGCTGCTATAATATATCAAAGCGAACCACACATGTCAAACCTCAGGCAGATACAGAAGTCATCAGCCAGCTTCGGTCCACCCTTGCAAGGAGCCTGGCATTATGATAGGCCATTCTGAGAGTCAGGCAGGTACGCCCCAGATATTTGCTTCCGTCCGAAGTTTTCATACACGCCAGTGCAAGGTCGGGTTTTCCCGGATGACGGAGACAGATTGGGAGCAGCAGCTGGATTGAGTGATTATAATACTGTGGAATTGCCGTCCTGTAATCTGCCTCAAGCATTCTTTTTGTCTGTTTCAGCGCGCCGTCAAACAACTGCATTTTCATGCTGCTGTCACGTACTTCCTTTGGAAGACGGGCAGCATTTTCCTCATCCCCGAAAATATGCTCGTACTGTGGGATTACCGGAAGTTTTGTATCAAACACAAGATCTGACGGATTTTCCACATAGCATGCCTTTTCCGGCAGACAGGTGATTCCTTCTTTTAACAAATAGTATTCTGTATAAAAGCCATCCAGAAACCAGGGCTGCCTGTCCGGGACCAGATTGGGAATAAAATACGCATATATCGGCTGATAATAGTAATTAAAGAGTCCTGTATTAAATATGGCATAATTCTTTTTCTCCCACACCTTCTGTTCTTCATAAAGGCGTTTAAATGTATGTTCCAGGTATCCTTTCAGAATTCCGTTATCATCTGTATCCGAAAAGCTCCACTTCTCCGGCACCATCCTTGCCAGATTCTGAATCTGCCGATTATAGTCTCCGCAATAAGTAAAATCAAATAAATTAATCATCAGGCTCCTCCTGTCCCTGCACCTTTCATATTGTCATTACTGTTCTCTCTTAATATTTATTGTATTTTGGAAAAAATATGGCAGAACTGCCAGATTATGATTTGTATGAAAATCAGTTTTGATTGTTATTATTTAACATACCATAATTTCTGTCAAAAGACAAGGATTAGCATCCTCCAAAAAATGTCAAAAATCACCATCTGACTTACAATTCAAAAGTTACTGTTCACACACCTCGCGGGATAGTGGTACATTCAGACAGTATATGATCCATCCGGTAATACCTGATGCTTGTAGCCTGCCGGTCAGCTGTGTTATACTCTACACATATCAGCAATACGCAAATGCAGGCTGAACAACTGTTTCTATCCGCATTTGCGGGCAAGACTATTTTTCTTAAAGAAGGTTTTACAATGAAAAAAGACGGCTACTACTCTTCCGGAGAATTTGCACGGATGGCACATGTAACACTCCGCACTATCCGCTATTATGACAAACAGAATATCCTCAAACCCTCCTATGTAACAGAATCCGGCGCACGTTTTTATACAGATGAGGATTTTGCAAGACTTTCCCAGATCCTGCTTCTGAAATATCTGGGTTTCTCCCTGGATGACATACGGGAAATGACCATTGACGACTCAGATTATCATTTTATGGAAAATTCCCTGAACATCCAGCTAAAGCTGGTACGTGACCGTATCGAACAAATGCAGCTGGTGGAAAAGGCAATCCAGGATACCACAGATGCGATCCGCTCCCATCATGCCATAGACTGGAATCAGATGCTTGACCTGATCCACCTGACAGGCATGGAGAAAAGCATGAAAAATCAATACCAGAACGCCTCCAACATTTCCTCACGCATTAATCTGCACAGCCTTTATTCCCAGAATAAACAGGGATGGTTTCCATGGGTTTATGAGCAGTGCCAGATTCATCCGGGGATGCGTATCCTTGAACTTGGATGCGGCGACGGTGTTCTGTGGACACAGAATATTTCCAGCCTCCCCGGTAAAGTTTCCGTTACACTTTCTGACCTTTCATCCGGAATGCTTCGTGATGCCAGACGTGCTATCGGACGCAAAGACAGTCGTTTTTCCTTCGAGGCATTTGACTGTGCAAGAATTCCTCATGAAGACAGAAGCTTTGATCTGGTCATTGCAAACCATGTGCTTTTTTACTGTGAAGATATCTCAGCTGTATGCAGCGAAATTCAACGTGTGCTCACTCCGGGCGGAAAACTGATCTGCAGTACCTATGGAAAAAAACACATGCAGGAAGTCAGCAGACTGGTCCGGGATTTTGACGACCGGATCGTTCTCTCCGCAGACAAACTCTATGAGCGTTTTGGCAGAGAAAACGGAGCAGATATCCTGGCACCGTATTTTTCCCGTATTTTCTGGGAAAGCTATAAGGACTCTCTTCTTGTCCCCGATGCAGAACCGCTGATTTCCTATATCCTCTCCTGCCATGGAAATCAGAATCAGTATCTTCTGGACAAATACAAAGATTTCCGGGGATTTGTATCGCGAAAGACAAAGGATGGGTTCTTTATTACCAAGGATGCCGGCATTTTTCTTTGTGAAAAATAACCAAAATTTAACTTTTTTGTAAAAAGTACTTGAAGGTGACCTAAGGTCACCTTTTATAATACAATCACCAGAGTCAGGATGATATCGTAACTCAGACTGACAATCAGAAACCCGTTGATCAGTACCGCAGTCGCCTGATATTTTGCTTATCATTTACACAGATAACTGACAGAATATCGCTCCGACCGCATACTGCCAAATAACAAAGGAGAATACACATGAAAGGTATTATTTTAGCAGGCGGTTCCGGCACACGCCTTTATCCGCTTACAATGGTAACATCCAAACAGCTTCTGCCAATCTATGATAAACCCATGATCTACTATCCCATGTCTGTACTGATGAATGCAGGGATCCGCGATATCCTGATCATCTCTACTCCACAGGATACTCCTCGTTTTGAGGAACTTCTTGGTGACGGACATCAGTTCGGTGTCCATCTCACCTATGCAGTACAGCCAAGTCCGGACGGACTTGCTCAGGCATTTATCATCGGCGAAGAATTTATCGGTGATGATACTGTTGCCATGGTTCTCGGCGATAATATCTTCGCAGGACATGGACTGAAGAAAAGACTGAAAGCTGCTGTAAAGAACGCAGAATCCGGCGAGGGTGCAACTGTTTTCGGATACTATGTAGATGATCCGGAGAGATTCGGTATTGTAGAATTTGACCATGAAGGCAAGGCTATCTCAATTGAAGAGAAACCTGAGCACCCGAAGAGCAACTACTGTGTCACAGGTTTATACTTCTATGACAATCGCGTCGTAGAGTATGCAAAAAATCTGAAACCAAGCGCCAGAGGCGAACTTGAGATCACAGACCTGAACCGCATCTATCTGGAAAAGGGCGAATTAAACGTAGAGCTTCTCGGACAGGGATTCACATGGCTGGATACAGGTACACACGAGAGCCTTGTGGAAGCCACCAACTTTGTAAAAACAATGGAAAGCCACCAGCACCGCAAAATCGGTTGCCTGGAAGAGATTGCATATCTCAATGGCTGGATTACAAAGGAAGATGTGCTGAAGGTTTATGAAATACTGAAGAAAAATCAGTATGGTCAGTACTTAAAAGACGTTCTGGACGGTAAATATCTGGATGTATTGCACTAACCGAAGCTTTTAGACCTGTACAACCGAATTCGCAGTCAAGTGAGTGATATATCAAATTTTCAAACAGTTATTTGATATATCACCCGCCATGCAGCAAGGCGGATAATTTTATCTGCCTGACTCTATAACAGAATCTTACAGATATTCATATTATATATTTTTTAAGGAGAATCACTATGAACATTATCGTAACCGGCGGTGCCGGATTTATCGGAAGCAACTTTATTTTTCACATGTTAAAAAAATACCCGGATTACCGCATCATCTGTCTGGACTGTCTGACCTATGCAGGAAACCTTTCCACTCTTGCACCTGTCATGGACAACCCAAATTTCCGTTTCGTAAAAGAAAGCATCACCGACCGCGAAGCAGTTTACAAACTTTTTGAGGAAGAACACCCTGATATGGTTGTAAACTTCGCTGCAGAGAGTCACGTTGACCGCTCCATCGAAAACCCGGAAGTTTTCCTTACCACAAATATTATCGGTACTGCTGTTCTCATGGATGCATGCCGCAAATACGGTATCAAACGTTATCATCAGGTATCTACTGATGAAGTTTACGGAGATCTTCCATTAGACAGACCTGACCTGTTCTTCACAGAGGAAACTCCGATCCATACAAGCAGCCCTTACAGCTCTTCCAAGGCTTCTGCAGACCTTCTGGTGCTGGCTTACCACAGAACCTACGGACTGCCTGTATCTATCAGCCGCTGCTCCAACAACTACGGACCATATCATTTCCCGGAAAAACTGATTCCGTTAATGATCGCCAATGCATTAAATGACAAACCACTTCCGGTATACGGAACAGGCGAAAACGTTCGTGACTGGCTCTATGTAGAAGATCATTGCCGTGCAATCGACCTGATCATCCACAAAGGACGTGTAGGCGAAGTTTATAATGTAGGTGGTCACAACGAAATGACAAACATTGATATCGTTAAGATCATCTGTAAAGAGCTTGGCAAACCGGAAAGTCTGATCACATATGTGGCAGACCGTAAAGGTCATGATATGCGCTATGCCATTGATCCGACCAAGATCCACAACGAACTTGGTTGGTTACCGGAAACAAAATTTGCAGACGGTATCAAGAAGACCATCAAATGGTATCTGGATAACAAAGAATGGTGGGAAACGATCATCTCCGGTGAATACCAGAACTACTATGAAAAAATGTACGCAAACCGCGGGGAGGCATAATTTATGAGAATTTTTGTAACAGGTGTAGGCGGTCAGCTTGGACATGATGTTATGAACGAACTTGCGAAACGCGGCTATGAAGGTGTGGGAAGCGACATTGCTCCTTCCTACAGCGGAATCGCTGATGGCACTGCAGTTACCACAATGCCTTATGTTCAGATGGATATCACTGACAAAGCTTCTGTAGAAAAAGTCATTAAAGAAGCAAATGTTGATGCTGTGATCCACTGTGCTGCATGGACAGCTGTAGATGCTGCCGAAGATGAAGAGAACCAGCCGAAGGTCCGTCTGGTAAATGTAACCGGAACTCAGAATATTGCTGATGTGTGCAAAGAGCTTGACATCAAGATGCTGTATCTGTCCACTGATTATGTATTCGATGGTCAGGGAACCACTCCATGGGAGCCTGACTGCAAGGACTATAAACCATTAAATGTCTATGGACAGACAAAGCTGGACGGTGAACTTGCCGTATCCGGCACAGTTGATAAGTTCTTTATCGTCCGTATTGCATGGGTATTCGGCAAAAACGGCAAGAACTTTATCAAAACCATGATCAACCTCGGAAAAACTCATGATACTCTCTCCGTAGTCAATGACCAGATCGGTACACCTACTTATACCTATGACCTGGCAAGACTTCTGGTAGATATGATCGAAACTGAAAAATACGGTTATTATCATGCAACCAATGAGGGCGGATATATCAGCTGGTATGATTTCACAAAAGAAATCTTCCGTCAGGCCGCTGCCATGGGACACCCGGAATATCTCCCGGAAAACATGACAGTCAACTCCGTCACAACTGCAGAGTATGGCGCTTCCAAAGCAGCCAGACCGTTTAACAGCCGCCTGGATAAGAGCAAACTGACAGCCAATGGTTTCACACCACTCCCCACCTGGCAGGATGCACTTGGACGGTATCTGAAAGAACTGGATTTCTAAATAAAAAAATCCGGCAGGACACCCAAATGACAGGTGTTTTGCCGGTTTTTTTATTCTTCTCTATGCAGTTTTCTTCTTCTGCGCTGTCTGCCATACGCAGCATCCCACGATCAGAAGTATTCCCACAACATCAGTCATCAGTGACGGATCGATCAGCATCAGTCCGCCTGCTGCCATTAAGACACGAACCGGTACAGACATTTTCACTGACAGGAAGCCTTCCAGTGAGGAGGACAATCCAAACACACCAATCAGTGAGGTGATAAAGATCTGAACAACCTTAAGTGGTGTGGTATCGATCAGCAGCATTGCCGGATTGAAGCAGAATACATAAGGTACGATAAATACTGCGATAGCCAGCTTGGAGGCTGTAAATGCAGTCTTCATCGGATTGGCCTTCGCTATGGCTGAACCTGCGTAGGCAGCCAGCGCTACCGGCGGTGTGATATCTGCAACAATACCAAAGTAAAATACAAAGAAATGAGCTGCCAGTGTAGGTACTCCCATACGTACCAGGATCGGAGCACAGGTTGCTGCCATGATACAGTAATTGGCAGTGGTAGGTACACCCATACCAAGTACGATACAGCACAGCATAGTCAGAAGCAGTGCAATGATCAGTTTTCCGTTTGCAACACTGATGATTCCGTTGATCAGGTCATTGGCAAGTCCTGTCATGGTGATGGAACCGGAAATGATTCCTGCAACACCGCAGGCTACTGCTACGGAGATAACGCCTCTTCCTCCTGCTTCCAGCGCATCAATACATTTGGTAACACTGATTCTGTTTTCTTTGTCAAAAAGACTTACGATAACAGAAAGAACGATTGCATAGCTGGCAGCCTTCTGCATGGTCATATAGTTTCCGGACACCCAGATTACCAGCATGACCAGAGGTAATAACAGATAGATTTTACGGATCAGAAGCTTAAATACCGGAAGTTTTTCCTTCGGAATTCCGGAAAGTCCTAATTTCTTTGCTTCCAGATGTACAGAAATAAAGATTCCTGTAAAGTACAACAATGCCGGCAGAATCGCCCTGACAATAATGTTGGAGTACGGTACACCCACAAAATCTGCCATAAGGAATGCGGCAGCTCCCATGATCGGAGGCATGATCTGTCCACCTGTGGAAGAAGCAGCTTCTACTGCTCCGGCAAATTCCGGTTTGTATCCTGTGTCCTTCATCATCGGGATTGTAACAGAACCGGTTGTTACTGTGTTACCTACAGAGGAACCGGATACCATTCCACAGAGCGCAGAACTGATAACCGCTACCTTTGCCGGTCCACCTGCATATTTTCCTGCAATGCAGTTAGCCAGCTGAATAAAGAAGTTGGAGATTCCTGTTCTCTCCAGAAACGCACCGAAAATAATAAATACCACAATATATTTAGAGCATACATTTACAGGTGTGGAGAAAATACCCTCTTTTGTGTAGAAAAGATTCCGCACCAGGAATTTCACTCTTCCCAAAAATGCCGGATTGGTAAGCCCTACAGCCAGTGCATAGATCAGGAAAAAACCTGCCACAAACAGGATCGGCAGGCCCACGCATCGTCTGGTAAGCTCGATCAGTGCAGCAATACCGATAATACCGATCACAATCTGATAAGGGGCAAATCTGGTACCCTGATTGATGATCTGATTTGCAGAAAAAGTAAAATACAGAAAAGCACCTGCGCCTGCGATCATAAAAATAATATCGCCAATCGGCATGTAGTTTTCTCTGATATCTCCTTTTTTCGCCGGATAGGTAAGAAATCCGATAAGAATAATCAGCCCCAGAAAAGAAGTCAGTCGGATTTCCTCCAGGAAGGTTGCAAATAAGGTAACATAGATACACCACAGAGAAAAGGCAACCAGCAGGCCGCGTACAGCCAGCTTATATTTGCCGGTCCACACACGAATATTGGATTCGCGGTCGTATTTCTTCATTACCGCATCTACATCTGCTGTGCTCATGTTCTCAGAACCAGCCTGCCCTTCCGGGGATGTGTTTGCTTTTTTTATCTTATTTTCTTTCATCCTGACTATTCCCCTTTCGTATCCACTGTAATTCCATGCTCTGCATAATAACGCGCCGCACCCTTATGGAAAGGAATGGTCATACCGGAAGTAGCGTTTTCCAGAGAAAGCTCCGCTCCTTTTGCATTCTCAGCAGAAATCTCGTCTGCATGGTCAAAAATTGCCGCAGTCATATCATAAACTGTATCCTCATCCAGAGATTCGGACACTACGATCGTCGCCTTGACTGTGATGGTTTCTACAGGCTCATCCTGTCCCGGATAGGTTCCTGCTGGAATCTGGTAGGATGTATAATATGGACAGTCACTCAAAATTGAATCCCTGATCGCGCCATCAATATTGATCATATAGACACCATTGGTAGTTGCAAGCTCTGTGATAGCTGTTGTAGGTGCACCTGCAACAATAAACGCAGCATCAATTTTTCCATCCTTCAAAGATTCCTTGCTGTCCTCAAAAGACAGATACTGGGGATGGATATCATCCAGGGTAATGCCGCCTGCATTTAAAACATCCAGAGCATTGAAATATACACCGGAGTTTGCCGCACCGATAGATACGCTCTTGCCCTTCAGATCTTCCACTGTCTTAATGTCAGGGTCCATGGTAAACAGCTGGACAGTCTCTGCATACAGGCCGCCCAGAGTCCTGAAATCATGGGTTGCACCGTCCTGTTCAAATGCTCTTACGCCCTCCCATGCATAGGCCATTACATCTGACTGGACAAATCCAAGCTGGAAATCTCCGTCCTGTACTGACTGCAGGTTCGCTTTGGAACCACCTGTAGAAACTGCTGTAACCTTTACATTTGTATTATTGGTAATATACTGGGCCAGTACACCACCGTAGGAATAATACGTTCCCGCCGTACCGCCGGTACCGAACGTCAAACGTTCTTTACTTTGTCCGCAGCCACTCAGAAGGCTGACTGCAAGTGCAAGAGTCAAAACAAGGCCAACAATCCTGCCAGCTTTTCTCCTGCCTCTGAAAAGCTCTTTGTTTCTCATAAATCCATCTCCTTCAGGTACATAATATTTTGAATTATAACATATTTTTTCAAAAAATGATAATCTTTATTGAATAATCTTACAAAAAACGTTACAATAAAGGAAAAACATGGATAACAAAATAAATAACAACCCAATGGAGGTATCTATTATGTCCGAAAGAAAATACCCTGTCATCACAATCAGCCGGGAGTTTGGTGCCGGGGGACACAGTATTGCAAGAGTAGTTTCAGAAAGGCTTGGTATCCCATATTACGATCGGGATTTTGCAAAACAGGCTGCTGCCAGAAGCGGATATTCCCAGGAGGATATTGATCGTGAGGGTGAAAATCTGAGCCGCAGCGCCAGACTTCTGGACAACATTCTGAATAACTCTGCAGGTTATTTCAGTTCCCATGATGCTATTTACCAGGCTCAGAAAGAGCTGATCCTTCAGTTCGCAGCAGAACAGGACTGTATTATTATCGGCCGCTGTTCCAATCTTATCCTGCGAAATGCCGGTATTCCCAGTCTGGATATTTTCCTTCATGCAGATGTGAATCTCCGCACAGAACATATTCAGAAATTAGGCTTAAACGGAAAGGAAGATCCCAGGAAATATCTCACCAAAATGGACAACCTGCGTGAAACCTATTTCAAAACCTATACAAAACATGAGCTTGGCACTTATCACGATTATGACCTGTGTCTGGATACCGGAACCCTTGGATACGATAACTGTATTGAGATTATCACTTCACTTGCAAAACAGCAGGGGTTGAATCTGAAGCATCAGTAGAAGGACCGCTGCAAGCTGTAAAACAGCAACAAGGCTGTGGCAGTCAGAAAATCTGTGCCACAGCCTCTTTACTTCAGTCCTTTTAATAGTTGTTTCTAAATTTCTTTTATTTTACAAACTCATCCAGAGAACGGATCTGGATTCCTTCTTTTGCAAAAGCCTCTCTGATTTTTTCCACAAACGCCAGAGCCTTGGCTCCGTCTCCATGAACGCAGACAGAATCTGCCTGAATATCAATATCTTTTCCTGTAATTGCAGTAATCTTTTTCTCTTTGACCATACGGATCACCCTGACAATAGCCTCATTTTCATCAGTGATCACAGCACCTTCCTTACGTCTGTTTACCAGAGTACCATCTTCTTCATAGGCGCGGTCTGCAAAAACCTCCATAGCTGTACGCAGGCCCATATCCTGAGCAGCCTTTGCCAGCTGTCCGCCGGAAAGAGCAAGTACGATCAGACTGCTGTCAAATTCTTTGATTGCCTCACAGATCGCAGTAGAAAGGGCATAGTCCTCTGCAGCCATATTATATAAGGCTCCATGAGGCTTTACATGCTGCATTTTTACACCGGTTACTCTGCAGAATGCATCCAGTGCACCCAGCTGATAAAGCACATATGCTTTTGCCTCTGCAGGGGAAACACTCAGATTTCTTCTTCCGAAGCCCATCAGATCAGGAAAACCCGGATGTGCTCCTATACGAATTCCCGCTTCCTTTGCCATTGCCAGCGTATTTCCCATAACTACCGGATCTGAAGCATGATAACCGCAGGCTACATTTGCAGAGGAGATCAGCGGAATGACCTTATCATCATTACCGATTTTATAGTTTCCAAAACTTTCTCCCAGATCACTGTTTAAATCTACTGTATACATTTACCTTACCTCTTTTCTATTTATTTCCCAGAGCGTGTTTGAAAAATCACTCCCTCAATCCGTATACAGGATCCTTACCTACAATCTTATCCCTTAATTTTCAGTACATTCTCAATAAATCCCGTATCTGCCTTTCCGTCGCAGAATACCTGATTCTTCATAATCTGATACTGGAAATCAAGGTTTGTCTCCACACCCATGACCACCATCTCATCCAGCGCAGAGCGCATTTTCTGCAGGGCAGCCTCTCTGTCAGGTGCATGAACGATTACCTTCGCAATCATGGAATCATACTCTGACGGAATCTTGTAGCCTGTATAAAGGGCAGTATCCACCCGGACTCCGTTGCCTGCCGGAAGATGCATATGCTGTACTACTCCGGGACTTGGCATGAAATTTTTCTCAGGAATCTCTGCGTTGATGCGGCATTCAATAGCATGTCCTTTAATCCGGATATCTTCCTGTTTAAAGCTTAACTCCTCTCCCATAGCCACACGAATCTGCTCAATGATCAGATCTGTGCCTGTAACCATCTCTGTTACTCCATGCTCCACCTGGATTCTGGTATTCATTTCCATGAAATAGAAGTTGCCTTTGGGGTCTACGATAAATTCAATCGTTCCTGCATTGGTATAACCTACTGTTTTCGCAGCAAGAACTGCATATTCATTCATTTTCCTGCGGGTTTCTTCATCAATGGCAGGGGACGGGGATTCCTCGATCAGCTTCTGATGATTTCTCTGTACCGAACAGTCACGTTCTCCCAGTGCCACCACATTTCCATGACTGTCTGCCATGATCTGAATCTCCACATGGCGGGGATTTTCTACAAAACGTTCAATGTACATAGTATCATCCCCAAAAGCATTGGCTGATTCTCTCTGTGCCATATTAAACTGAAATTCAAATTCATCCTCATTGGCAGCCACACGCATTCCCTTGCCACCACCGCCTGAGGAAGCCTTGATCATAACCGGATATCCAATCTCTTCAGCCAGTTTTTTACCTGTTTCTGCATCGTATACAGGTTCCTTTGTTCCCGGTACAACCGGTACCCCGGCATCCATCATGGTTTTACGGGCATGGGATTTATTTCCCATCTTATCGATCACATCCGCATCCGGTCCGATAAAGGTAATTCCGTTTTCTTTGCATTTGCGGACAAACTCACTGTTTTCTGAAAGAAAGCCAAAACCGGGATGGATAGCATCTGCTCCCATATTTTCTGCTGCAGCAATGATCCGGTCCATGTTCAGGTAGCTGTTTCTGGCAGGACCTTCTCCGATACAGATACGCTGGTCTGCCAGCTGTACATGAAGGCTCTTGGCATCTTCCTTAGAATAAACAGCTACACTTCGGATCCCCAGATTCCTGCAGGCACGTATGATCCGAACTGCAATCTCCCCACGGTTGGCGATCAAAATTTTATTAAACAATATGAAAGCCTCCTTATCCTACAGTCTCTTAACGCGGAACAGAGGCTGTCCATATTCTACTTTCTGTTCATTGCTTACCAGAACTGCTTCAATCTCACAGTCATAGTCACTCTGGATCTCATTCATAAGCTTCATAGCTTCCAGAATGCAGACTGTCTGTCCTGCCTTTACCTGATCTCCCACCTTTACAAAGGCAGGTACATCCGGAGCAGCTGCTGAATAGAAGGTTCCCACGATAGGAGAAGTGATAAACAGACTTTCCTCCTCTTCTTCCTCAGCCTTTTCCACAGTTGTATTCACAGGTGCAGATGCAGCCACAGGTACTCCCGCTGCAACTACAGGAGGATGATCCAACTTGCTCATTGTAATCTTTACATCCTTGTCCTTATATGTGAATTCGTTAAGTGATGAATCCTCAATAATCTTTACCAATCCCTCAATCTTCTCTAAATCCATCGAACATTATCCTTTCTGTCTATTCTATATTATTTTTATGGTTATTCTTCAAACAGCTTTCGCAGTCTCTTTGCCACCAGACGGCAATCCAGAACCTCTTTACATGGCTGATGAATGATCTTTCTCAGTCCGTCAAGTTCTTTCATTTCCTCAACATAAAGAGCCTGAGCCTCCTGTACGGTAATTGCCTTGAAATGTATCTTATCATCTGTTTTTCTCTGTACCAGCTTGGGAATATCCACAGATGCCACTGTGGCAATTTTCCCATAACCGCCCGTTGTCTGACGGTCAGCCAGCAGAATGATAGGTTTACCATGGGAAGGTACCTGTATAGCCCCAAATGCGATTCCGTCGGAAATAATATCCGAAGTCTTCTTAGGAGCAATAAACGGTCCCTCCAGCCTGCAGCCCATACGGTCAAATTCATTTGTCACTGTATACTCACTGCCCAGGAAAGTCTGGATGCCCTGTTTGCTGAACATACCATCCTGCGGTCCCATTACTACCCGCAGTGTTGCTTCTGTCTGATCAAACTCATCCATATCAAGCTTTCGGGAAAGGAAAAACGGCAGATAACGTCTCTTAATACGAAATCCGATATAATCGTCCGCTTCCAGTTTTCTTCCCTTAAATCCGCCCAGACCACTCTTTAAATTGGTGCATCGGCTTCCCATCACTACCGGAATATCCAGATAACTGGAAAAAGCAATATAACCTCTGCTTCCCGTTCTGGCGCTTCCAAATTTCAGTACATCTCCCTTATTCATATACAGGGCTGTATACATGGGAGCCGGCTCTCCATTAATGGTTGGCTGGAAATCTCCGCCTGTGATTGCAATGATAGTAGCTGATGTAAATTCAAGGGTTGGGCCTATCAGCGTTATCTCCAATACTGCCTCATTCTCCGGATTATCCAGAAGAAGATTGGCTATTTTGAATGAACGGACATCCATGACTCCTGCCACACTGAATCCCTGACTCTGATATCCATAACGCCCCAGATCCTGAACCGTTGTCATCATTCCGCCTTTTAATATACGAATTCCCATTTTATGCCTCCTCATGAACGGTGCACTGGTATTCGCCACGTTCTACTAATTCTCTGATCCGTTTGTACTCATCTTCATCGATCGGTACAAAACGGATATAATCTCCTGCCTCTACCAGAATCGGGATTTCACGGTCCGGATCATAGGTTTTTACAGGTGTCATTCCCATCAGCTGCCATCCTCCCGGAGAATCCAGAGGATAAATCCCTGTCTGGGAACCACCGATTCCCACACTTCCTGCATTGATCTTGATTCTGGGATTTGCAAGACGGGGTGTATGGATCCTTTCATCCAGCCCGCCCAGATAACAAAAGCCCGGAAGAAAACCAAGCATATAGATCAGGTAATCTCTGGAAGAATGAATCTTTATTACTTCCTCTACGGAAAGTCCGGCATGTTCTGCAATATTCTCAATATCCGGACCATATTCTCCTCCATAGCATACAGGAATCTCATAAACTTTTCTGCATCCTTCACCTGCTGTAACTTCCATCTTTAACAGAATTTCCAGTCTTTTTTTCAGGTCATCGTAGGAAATCACACGCGGGTCATAATTAACCAGCAAAGAACAGAACGCAGGGATCATATCTACAACTCCCTCTATATGCTGTTCTTTCATAAGCTGTACAGTGGCAGTGATCTTCCGGTTGATCTCCGGACTGATCTTTTTGCCAAATTCAACCAGAACAGAAGAATCACCTTCTGTTAAAATTCTAATGTCCGGCATAATCTGCTCCTCTTTTCTTAATCTTTTCGCCATGTCTTTTTATCTGCTTCTTTCTGCATCACATGGCTGTTAATGAACCAAAAAGGTGTAACCTGGACGATCACACCTTTTTGATATACTCTCCAGTCTGAAAACCGGATACATTTTCCTCAATTATAACAATGTACCGATCTTAGATACAAATGTAGTTACACCGAGGTATGCTGTAAGAACTACCACGATCACTCCAAGAATGGTAAGTACTACCGGATGATGATAATTCTCTCCCATAATGGATTTCTTATGTGCAGCGATCAGGCAGATTGCCAGGGTGATCGGAAGGATCAGACCGTTCACAGCACCTGCAAGTACAAGAAGTACTGCCGGATTACCAAGAATAAACATAATTGCTGTGGAAATAACGATAAATCCAATGATCACTTTATTTTCATTTTCTTCAATAGACTTACTGAAAGTCTTAAGGAAAGAAACAGAAGTATAAGCCGCACCAATGATGGATGTGATAGCTGCGCACAGAAGAACCAGACCTGCAAACCGGTATCCGATTTCACCAGCCCCCTGCTTAAAGGCATCTGCTGCAGGATTTGCAGCATCCAGTGTTACACCCTTGACAACAACGCCCAAAACAGCCAGGAACAGGAAAATACGTACAATAGTGGCAATGATCATACCCATAACAGAACTCTTATTAATCTCTTTCAGGTTCTTCTCGCCTGTAATTCCTGCATCAATCAGACGGTGTGCGCCAGAGAAAGTGATATATCCTCCAACAGTACCTCCCAGAAGTGTAAGGATTGCAGGAATCAGATTTGTGGCACCGGCTTCCGGTACAAATGTATTCTTCAATGCACTTCCTACCGGTGGTTTTACCACAATGATCACAACAAAGATTACGATAATCATAATGGCACCCAGTACCTTGGTAATAGTATCCATGGCACTTTTGGCATTTTTCAGCACAAACACCAGGATTGCCAAAAGACCTGCCAGTATGTAACCAACTTTGGTAGGTATTCCAAGCAATGTGTTAAAACCAAGTGCTCCGCCACCTACGTTTCCGATATTAAATACCAGACCACCAAATACAATCAGTATAGATACCAGATATCCCAGTCCCGGAAGTACCTTATTGGAAACATCCTGTCCACGAAGTCCGGTTACACAAAGCACGCGCCAGATATTCATCTGTGCAATGGCTGCAAGGATTACGGAAACCAGGATAACAAATCCAAAACTTGCCTGATACTGCCCGGTAAAGGTTGCTGTCTGTGTCAGGAATCCAGGTCCGATTGCAGATGTGGCCATCAGAAACGCTGCGCCAAGTAAAGCTCCACCACTTTTTTTCTTTTCGCTCATTTTTATTGCCCCCTTTTCATGTTATTATTGCTCATTATACTAAAAAATGAATATTTACACAAGCAAAAATTATTTTGGCAACTTTTGATGTCGAATTTTTATAATCTATATTTTGTAATAAAAAACAGCAAAGGAGTGCCCGGATTCCCATCCGATACAGCTCCCTTGCTGTTTTTTTCAGTCATGCGGATATAATCATCCACTTTGTTGTTCACTCACATAACCGAATAACTGCTTTGCACTTTATTCAGTTAAAATGTAAATTTATCCGCAAAATATGCATCCAGTTCATCGATCTTCACACGAACCTGTTCCATGGTATCACGGTCACGGATTGTAACTGCTCCGTCATTTTCGGACTCAAAGTCATAAGTTACACAGAACGGAGTACCGATCTCATCCTGTCTTCTGTAACGTTTACCAATGTTTCCACGATCATCATATTCACAGTTATATTTCTTGCTTAACTGCTGATAGATCTTCTCTGCGCCCTCATTAAGCTTCTTGGAAAGAGGAAGCACACCGATTTTAACAGGTGCAAGTGCCGGATGGAAATGAAGAACTGTACGAACATCATTCTTCTCTGCATCCAGAACTTCTTCGTCATATGCGCTGCACAGGAATGCAAGTACCACACGGTCAGCTCCAAGTGACGGCTCGATTACATATGGAATGTATTTCTGTTTCTTCTCATCGTCAAAGTATGTCAGATCCTGTCCTGATACGTTCTGATGCTGTGTCAGGTCATAGTCTGTTCTGTCAGCGATTCCCCAAAGCTCGCCCCATCCGAATGGGAACAGGAACTCTACGTCAGTAGTAGCTTTGCTGTAGAAGCTTAACTCTTCTGCATCATGGTCACGATAACGAACTTCTTCATCCTTCAATCCAAGAGAATGTAACCAGTTCAGGCAGAAATTCTTCCAGTATGCAAACCACTCAAGGTCTGTATCCGGCTCACAGAAGAATTCAAGCTCCATCTGCTCGAACTCACGTGTACGGAATGTGAAGTTACCCGGTGTGATCTCGTTACGGAAAGATTTACCGATCTGACCGATACCAAACGGGATTTTCTTACGTGATGTTCTCTGAACATTCTTGAAGTTTACGAAAATACCCTGTGCTGTTTCAGGTCTTAAGTATACTGTATTCTTGGCATCCTCTGTAACACCCTGGAATGTCTTGAACATCAGGTTGAACTGACGGATATCTGTAAAGTTATGTTTGCCGCATGTAGGGCATGGTACATTGTGATCTTTGATGAAGTTCATCATCTCTTCCTGAGACCATCCGTCTACAGAGCTCTCAAGTTCAATGCCATTCTCCTGGCTGAAGTCTTCGATGATCTTATCTGCGCGGAAACGCTCATGACATTCCTTACAGTCCATCAGCGGGTCAGAGAAGCTTCCCAGATGTCCGGATGCAACCCATGTCTGCGGGTTCATCAGGATTGCACAGTCAACACCTACATTGTATGGGGATTCCTGAATAAATTTCTGCCACCATGCACGTTTTACGTTATTCTTTAATTCTACACCAAGATTACCGTAATCCCATGTGTTTGCAAGACCACCATAGATTTCGGAACCCGGGTAAACAAATCCTCTTGCCTTTGCCAGCGCAATGATTTTGTCCATTGTTTTTTCCATGACTATTCTCCTCGTTCTTTTTATAAAATGCGTGTAACTGTTCATATCCGTCAGGCAATTTGGTTCACAATCCATTCCGCTATTTGATTAACGTAATAAACAGCTACAATTAACGTTATTATAACTGCATCTGATTTCTTTTTCAAGGTATCTCAGCTCATTATTTCCAGAATTTCCAGACTTTTGAACCGTTTTTCAGTGTTCGCAGCAATATAGGTATGGATATGACGTTCCAGTTCATGGAGTACTTCTTCTGTAACAGTAAATGTATAAAGCTTCCCAAGAGAAGCAGTTACTATGTACTGCATGGCATATAATGCAGGTGCTGAGATTCTCTTTGCATCATTTACATGTCCCAGACAGGCTTTATCCAGAATACCATGATTCTGCTGAGAAAAGAAAAGCTCTTCTCCCTCCACAGGCTGTCTTTCGCAGCACACACAATGAAACAGTGAAGGACACAATCCCTGTGCAGCCATCATACGAAGTTCAAAAATACACCTCACCAGCCTGTCATCAATATTCGGGTTCAGAAGTGCCTTCACTGTCACATACAGAAGGTTCATAGATTCTTTCTCGTCAATCCCCTCCTGTCCGAAATAATCTGCCAGTTCCAGAAAATAATATCCATAGTAAATTCCAGGCTGTTCGCCTGCCAGTTCCACAAAATGATGACTGATGGATACCTGATTCAGATTATAACTGGAACGCCCCTCATAAAGGGCAAAGGTTCCAAACACAAAAGGATTGGCAGCCGCCAGAAACTGGCTGTTTGGGCGGCGGGCTCCTTTTGCAAACGCGGAAATCTTGCCTCTTTCTCTGGTGAGAAGGACGATCCGCTTGTCATATTCTCCCACAGGCATGGCAGAGAGCACTACTCCCTGCACAGTTATCAAATCACTCATTCTCTCTGTTTCCTGACTGTCTTTTTATTTAGATTTCCTTCTTATCGTAACCAAAGTTCTTGATAAGGAAATCACTGTCTCTCCAGTCTTTCTTTACTTTTACCCAAAGCTTCAGATTCACTTTTGATTCCAGCATACGCTCAATCTCATATCTTGCATTACTTCCGATTTTCTTTAACATCGCACCCTGTTTGCCGATGATAATTCCTTTGTGAGACTCTCTTTCACAGATAATTGTCGCATCAATATCCACGATTGGATTTTTTCCCGGACGTGTTTTCATCCGGTCAATGGCAACTGCGATTCCATGAGGAATTTCCGCATCCAGTGCATGAAGTGCTTTCTCGCGGATGATCTCAGCCACGATCTGACGCTGAGGCTGATCAGTAACTGTATCCTCATCATAAAACATAGGACCGTAAGGCAGATATTTCAGGATACAACCGATAATATCCTGTGTATTCTGTCCACGCAGTGCGGAGCATGGGATAATCTCTGCGAAATCGCATACTTTTCGGTAGGTATCAATGGCAGGAAGGATTTCTTCCTTTGATACAGTATCAATTTTGTTGATGATCAGGATTATCGGCACTCCGATTCCCTGAAGCTGTTCTGCAATATGACGCTCTCCTGCCCCGATAAAGGTACTTGGCTCTACCAGCCACATAATGGCATCTACCTCTTTTAAAGTTCGCTCTGCCACCTGAACCATATATTCTCCCAGCTTATTCTTTGCCTTGTGGATACCGGGAGTATCGAGAAATACGATCTGACCTTCGTCACAGGTATAAACGGTCTGGATACGGTTTCTGGTTGTCTGTGGTTTCTTGGATGTGATAGCGATCTTCTGTCCGATGAGATGATTCATCAGAGTGGATTTACCTACGTTTGGACGTCCAATAATCGCTACAAATCCGGATTTAAAATTTTCGTTCATTCTGTTCTTTCCTTTTTTAACAATTGATCAGTGGTTTCACTTCCATCAGTACATCAGAGGCCTCAGCCACCTTGCTCTCGCTTCCCACCACACATATCTGATCTGCTGCCAGAACTGCCTCTATAATCTCGGCCAGTGCATGGATATCCTCTGCAGACGCATTCAGAATCTGATCACGTTCTTTCTGGAGCATCTCCTCTGTCACACCGCAGAAATATGCTGTCTTGGAAACAGAACCTTTCATCTGAGGTGTCCTGGGAACATCCTTTCCGCTGATGGTACCAATGATATATTTTGTCATCTCGCGCTCATCTGCCTGAAAATTGCGGATATAATCCGGAATCCCCTTATATACATCCAGTGTACGTTTCAGATGAGGATCGCGATAAGATACCAGATAGCTCTCACCATTCCTCTTAAATCCGCTCATACATCCATATGCACCGCCCTTTACGCGCAGATTCATCCACAGATAATCATAACTTAAGATAACCTTCAGAATTTCCAGTGCACCTGTATATTCCAGGCCTTTTTTCTTAAAGTTACCGGTCTGAGCCACATACTGGACCTGTCCGGAAGTCTTAAATCCCTCATTCTTCTTTGTGCAGGTCAGCTTCTCTTCCGATTTCTCCACCGGCTCTGTGCCAAGTCCTGCCTTTACAGCTCCCGCCAGTTTCTGAACTGTCTCCAGGGACTCTCTCTCACCTGTATAACTGATCATAAAGTTCTCCGGACGGAGAATTTTTTTCATCAGTTTGCAAAGCTCTTCTACAGTTTCCTCTTTTCGCTGTTCAAAATCTTTTTCCAGTTTCTCGATAAACTGATAATATCCGATTCCCGCCATCTCATCCTGAAATGCAGCCATCGGAGAAGAATATGCAGCTGCTCTGAGTACAGCAGTGGAATGTCCGGCACCTGTCAGGTTTACCTGTGCCCTGGACTTCACAGATGCAACAATCTCATAGAGACGCTTGGTATCCTCCAGTTTCGAGCTGTTCAGGATCTCCCCGATCATTTTGAAAAGGAAATCCATTTTCGTATAAAGTGCCTTACCTCTTACAGAGAACATAGCCTGAAACTCTTCTGTAGAATCAGCTCTGTCAAAAACCTCTACCCCACAGTTGATACCGCCTGTATTGGCATTGATCTCATTAAACAGTTCTCCGTATGTGTAATTCTCTGTATCCACATAACCCAGTACGGATTTCAAAAGTCCCAGATAAGGAATCTGCTCAGGCGCAATACTGTCAGTCTTAAACATCAGGTCTACGTAACCGATGCCATTTGTGCATACGTCATGGTAAAGGAACAGACTGTCATCTACCGTTAATTCTTCATTTATGATCTTTGCAGCTTCTCTTTTAATATCACTTCTCTTTAACATCGGAATGCACTCCAGTGCTTTTGGATCTTCGCCGGCTTCCTGATATGCTTCCAGTGCTTTCGTCTTCTCAACCATTGCATCCAGCTGTTCTTCAGAAAGACTGCTTCTGTATGCTTCCAGCTTCTCCTCCAGCTCTTTCTCACGCTGGGCTGCCAGACCTTTCTTCGGCACAAGAGTCATGATGCATCCATGTGGATTCTCAAGAAGATATTTACGGATCAGTTCTTCAAAATATCCTTCGTTTACTGCCTTTTTCAGTTTTTCAAAAACTGTAAGCTGCTGTACCTGTGCAAAGGGATTTCCTTTTTCATACAGCCAGTCTCCCAGAATATCCAGACTGTACATCAGTCCTTTCGGATAAGAGGAAAAATCAGCTTCACGATAGCGGAATTCAAAGTAATTGATTCCTGCCTCTACAGCTTTCCTATCAATTCCATTCTTAACAATATCTCCCAGTACCTGTCTGATCACAGATACGAATTCTTCTTTTCTGTCCGGATTGGAACCTTTTGCAATTACTGTAAAATATGGCTGGAGAATACCATCATCATAAGATCCATAGACATCCTTGCCTGCTTTTACATCCAGAAGTGCCTGCTTTAACGGTGCTCCCGGTGCGCTTAACAGTGCGTAATCCAATACCTCAAATGCCATTGCCATCTGACTGTCCGCAGCATTTCCCACAACCATGTTATAAGAAAGATAGGTATTGTCCTCTTCTCCCTCATTCTCAGCAACCGGATACTCAAGAGTCACATCCTGGCATGCTCCGAATGCTTTCTGTTCCTGAATAACAGAATCCACATCCAGATAATCAAAATGCGACAGATAATGCTCATCCAGGAATGCCAGTTTCTCTTCCATATCCATATTTCCATACAGATAAATATAGCTGTTGGATGGATGGTAATAAGTTCTGTGGAAATTCAGGAAATTCTCATAGGTAAGATCCGGAATATTTTTCGGATCACCGCCTGATTCACATCCATAAGTGGTATCAGGGAAAAGGTGATTCATAATCTCCCGTTCCAGAACTTCATCCGGTGAGGAGAAAGCACCTTTCATCTCATTATATACAACACCGTTATATTTCAGCGGTCCTTCCTTCTGTTCCAGATGATAGTTCCAGCCTTCCTGACGGAAAATCTCTTCTCTTTTATAGATATTCGGATAAAATACCGCATCCAGATAAACATGCATCAGATTCTGAAAATCCTTATCATTGCAGCTGGCTACAGGATAGCAGGTTTTATCCGGATAAGTCATGGCATTCAGGAAAGTATTCAGAGAACCTTTTACCAGTTCTACGAAAGGATCCTTTAATGGAAATTCCCTTGAACCACAGAGTACACTGTGCTCCAGGATATGTGCCACACCTGTGCTGTCCTTAGGCGGTGTGCGGAATGCGATATTAAATACTTTATTCTCATCATCATTCTCGATCAGCATAACTCTTGCACCTGTTTTCTTATGGCGCAGAAGCCAGCCTGTGGAATGGATATCTGTCAGGTTTTCTTCTGTTACAACTTCATAAGCTGTCAAATTTGCTTTGTTCATGTATGCCTCCAGTAATTTTTTTTGGCTTTTCTTTATAATCCGCCTTCTCCCGGAAAATGAGCTTCGTAAGCTTCCCTTGCTGCCTTTGTTATCATTTCCAGTTCTTCCTGCATATTGATTTCTTCCGGAAACACAATGGCAGTGGTATAGACATCTTTCTGAAGCTTACTCTTCGCACTTTTCTCACTGATAGGAACAATTCCGCACAGGGTAGTATTATATGTCTTGTCCTTCTCACAAAGTTCCATATAAGTCTTAACCATATGGCAGCATTCTCTGTAAAGCAGTTCCCTGTGAAGTTCGCTCTTTTCCTGCATTTCCCTGAATTTCAGTCTGGCAAGGTTTTTCTCGATTTCTTTTCTGGCTCTCTTTAAACCAAACAGCTTTCCCGCTGTATCCTTGCTGTATTCCATTGCCATCCAAAGCGCCAGATACCCATCAGCACGCGTACCGGAACCTGCCTCTGAAGGTTCTCCGTAACGCAGTTCCCACAGTTCCTTACGGACAGCATTTGCCTCCTCATCTTCGCCTGCAGCAATAGACTGGTCAAGAAACATCTTTCTTTTCATCGGATCATACTCTCTGTAATAAAGAGCAATTATTGGTGTGTCTGTCATATATTTATCCTTTCCGGTTACTTTATCTGTAACTGTTTGCTACCTTTATCTTACAATCCCAAAATTTACTTTCATGGCTCTTCATAGGTAAGCTCTGTTTCTGCCAGAGACAGCGCCTCTTCAATAACCTGATCCATATCCATGTAGCGATACATGCCGAGTCTTCCGCCAAAGATCACATTCTTCTCTTCCAGTGCGCGACGTTCATATTTGTCAAACAGTTCACTGTTCTTCGGGTCATTGACCGGATAGTACGGCTCTTTGCCTTTCTCCCATGCTGCCGGATATTCTCTGGTGATCACAGTCTTTGGCTGTGTACCAAATTCAAAATGTTTATGCTCGATGATCCTTGTATACGGAACTTCATAATCTGTATAATTGACAACCGCATTGCCCTGATAATTTCCCATATCCAGCACTTCTGTCTCAAATCTCAGTGATCTGTATTCCAGTTCTCCGTAACAATAGTCATAAAATTCATCGATCATACCTGTAAAGAGTACTTTGTCTGCCTGTGCAGTCAGTTCTTCTCTGTTTGCAAAGAAATCTGTATTCAGACATACCTGTACACCCTCCAGAAGTTTCTTCACAATACGTGTATATCCACCTTTGGGGATTCCCTGATAAGGATCTTTGAAATAGTTATTATCATAAGTATAACGCAAAGGCAGTCTTTTTATGATAAATGCCGGCAGATCTTTACACTCCCTGCCCCACTGCTTCCTTGTATATCCCTCTACCAGTTTCTCATATACGTCCTGTCCAACCAGTGCAAGCGCCTGTTCCTCCAGGTTCTTCGGATGAGTAATGTGCATTCTTGCGATCTGTTCCTGTATCTTCGCCTTTGCTTCTGCAGGAGTACGTACTCCCCAGAGCTGATGAAAGGTATTCATATTAAACGGCAGATTATATAATTCATCCTTATAGACTGCAATCGGTGAATTCACAAAATGATTAAATTCTGCAAACTGATTGATATAATCCCACACCTGTTTTCTGGAAGTATGGAAGATATGTGCACCGTATCTGTGTACCTGGATCCCCTCTACTTCTTCTGTGTAAATATTACCGCCGATATGACCTCTCTTATCGATCACAAGGCATGTTTTCCCCCGTCTTGTGGCCTCATGTGCAAATACTGCACCAAAAAGGCCGGCTCCTACTATCAGATAATCATATTTCTTCATGTGCGACACCTTCTTCTTGTAATAATCAAGCGGATAAAATCGTCCGCTTCGCTACGCAGCTCTACACCGAATAACTGCTCCGCAGTTTATCAGATTAAAAAAGCAGTAACGCTTTTTTTGCGCTACTGCCATTATAACAAATTCATCCGAAAATGGATAGTCTTTCTATTCTATTATTTTCCTGCCACTTTATCAAACACATCTGTGATTTCTTTGGATGGTGCTTTCGTAGCCAGACTGAAGATAATGATCATCACAAGGCTGACAGCAAAACCTACAGCCAGAGAATAAAGTCCTGTATAAGAACCAAGAGTCTGTCCTGCCGCAAGCGGTATATAGTCCCAGACGATAACTGTCAGACCACCGGAAACAATACCTGCAACTGCACCTGTAAGGTTTGTTCTTCTCCAGAACAGTGACATTACCACAGTCGGACCAAACGCTGCACCAAGACCGGCCCATGCATTGGATACCAGTCCCATGATACTGCTGTTCGGATTCCACGCGATCACAAATGCGAGAACAGATACCACGATAACCGTAAGTCTTGCAACTGCAAGAATTTCCTTTGAGTCTGCATCCTTCTTAATGAACTGATGATATAAATCCTCAGATGCTGCGGACGCTGTTACCAGAAGCTGTGAATCCGCTGTGGACATAATTGCCGCAAGAATACCGCAGAGGAAGATTCCTCCGATAAACGGAAGTCCCAGATGACTGGAAAACAGTTTATTGATCATCTCGATAAATACACTCTCTGAGGAAGATGCACCATTTTCACCAAGTACAGTCGGAAGCAGATATGCACGACCTATAATACCGATAAAGCACGCTGCTGTCAGAGAAAGGATATCCCACACGATTGCGATCGCACTGGATTTTTTTAATTCTTTCTCACTCTTTACAGCCATGAAGCGGGTAAGGATATGAGGCATGCCGCAGTATCCAAGTCCCCATGCAAGCTGGGAAAAGATTTCAATAAATGTATATGGGCGCTCTCCGTTCTCAAAAGGATTCAGGAAAGCTGCTGCTCCACCCGGCGCTCCGCTCTGTGTCAGAAGATCACTCAGACTTCCGCTCAGTGTCAGATATGCAACCAGCGGAACGACCAGAAGACCGATCAGCATCAGTGTTCCCTGTACAAAGTCAGTTACGCATACAGCCATAAATCCCCCCATAAATGTATAACAGAGGATAACTGCTGCACCAATTGCCAGAGCTATATGATAATCAATTCCAAATACTGTGTTAAAAAGTTTACCACCTGCTGCCAGTGCAGAAGCTGTATAAACCAGGAAAAAGATTACAATCACGATGGATGAAAGCAATAACAGGATTCTCTTCTTATCCTGAAATCTGTTCTCAAAAAATGCCGGGATTGTAAGGGAATTGTTTGCTGCGATCGTATATTTACGAAGTCTGTGTGAAATACACACCCAGTTTAATACAGTTCCGATGAACAGACCTACAGCAATCCAGATCTGTCCTGTTCCCAGTGAATAAATTGCTCCCGGAAGTCCCATTAAGAGCCATCCGCTCATATCTGATGCCTGTGCTGAAAGAGCAGCTACCCATGCATTCAGTCCACGTCCGCCCAGAAAATAATCTTCCGAGCTGCTTGTTTTTTTCATATAAACCACACCAATGACTATCATAAGTAACAGATAGGCAACAAATGCGGACAATATGACCATTGTTGTACCACTCAAATTTACTCCTCCTTTTTTCTTCTTTTTTCATACACTCCGGATTTGCCAAAATATGTTCTGTTTCCTTCACATATTTATCCCAAAACAGAATACAGTCATTTTATATACTGCAAAAAAGTAACCGGGTACCACTTCTGTACCCAGTTACTTTACCACATTACCTTGGCATCACGCAAGTGTATTTCTTGTTTTTCGACATTTTTCCGCCATTTTATGGAATTATTACTGTTACCGTCCGGCAAAGACCTTCACAGTAACTGTTTTATATTTTTACACCCAAACAGGTACTCTGTCAATCAGAAATTTATCTGTTCCTGTCTGCCGGCCTGTTTACATTCTCTTTTTGCTGTATGTTTTCTGCCTGCCAGAGCGTGTCTGAAAAATGCTTTACGCAAGATGTGCGTCACAATTTGTGGGAGATTTTGTTCGGATGAGGGCGTCGTAGTGGGCTACGACAACCGAATTCGGACAAAATATACCGCAAAGTGGGGCGTGCAGATTGCGGGAATGATTTTTCAGACACGCTCCAGGGCTTTATCTTTTTTCAGATAAACATTCTTAATATAGGAAATCAGTACCTCTTCCCCATGATCATTAAGTATCCGCAGCAGTCCCTCCAGATCTCTCTTTGTCTTCGGATGGATAAACCACAGTTTTTCCTTACCTTTCAGATAATAGTCCAGAGGCTGATGCTGATCATACTTATCCCCCAGATAATTTCTGGAAGCACTGATCCTGTCCATCACCATTTCCGCAATATATTTACGGGGCATGGGCACACCATTGATGATATGCTCATCTCCCGGTGCATAATCTACCCAGTACTCAAAATGATGTTTGTTGCGCCCTTTATGATGAAGCCAGGATTTTGATATTCCTGTATCTTCTCTTTCTGCATTGTTGGGACTTCTGTCTCCCTGATAGTATTTACATCCAACCAGAAATTCCACAGGTGCATATTTGGACAGGTCATGAAGCAGTCCCTGTTTATACATACCAGCCCGGAAACAGTAATGCATAACCAACAGCTTATGTCTGGTTATTGTTTTAAAGTGCAGCCACGGATGCATCTTTCTTCTCCTCCTCTACAGCCATCAGCACCACGATCGTACGCGGTGTGACCTTCAGCTTTTTACTATAAGTTTCCTGTTCCTGCTCCAGGAAACCATTCTCTTTCACAGCACTGGTATCAATCACTTTCTTCCATTTTCTGTATCCTGCCAGATTAGGAAGCGCAAAAATACGATCTTCCCAGTGAAAGTTATATGCAACGTATATGGAAGCATCCTCGCTGCCGTCTGCCCGGTGCGCATAGGCGCCACAATACATAATTCCAAGCAGTCTGGATGTGTTCTCAGAATTCATATACCATGCGCGTTCTCCATGAAGGGAAACATCCGGCAGTCCCCTAGTCTGATAATCCACTCCGTACATTTCTCCTGGAACATGAAGAATCGGATGTTCTTTCCGGAAAGCAATGGCATTCTTTACAAACTGAAACAGGGATTCATTTTTCTTCAGTGCTTTCCAGTCAATCCATCCAACCTGATTATCCTGACAATAGGCATTATTATTTCCGTTCTGTGAATTTCCAAACTCATCCCCGCCATAGATCATAGGAACACCCTGACTGAGCAGCACCATAAGAAAAGCATTTCTGATCTGACGTTCTCTCATCTGTCTGATCTGCAGCCTTCTGCTTGGCCCTTCCACGCCACAGTTCCAGGAATAATTATAACTACTGCCATCGTGATTATTCTCCTGATTTGCTTCATTATGTCTGTAATTATAGGTCACCATATCATTCATGGTAAAGCCATCCTGACAGGCCATATAATTAATGACTGCATAGGTATTTGGATTCCTTCTGATATGGTAAGCAGCCGCTGAGACCATATCCTCGTCACTTTTCAGAAAACGGCGCATATCCTGCAAAAATCCCGGATTATACTGTGCAATACATTTGTCTTCCGGTTTCTTTTTTTTCCGGATCTGGCTCTCATCAAAATCGTGAAACATCAGCCGGGTATCACTTAAAACCCCGTCATGCATCAGCAATTTGGCAGAAACTCCCTCACCCAATACATGAAATCCGTCTACATGATAGTAAAGCTTCCAGAACTGCAATGCCCTGAGTGCTGTCACAGGATTACATTCTCGTGGAAAATACATTTCCATGATACAGGCAATTCCGGCCTGATGCAGTTTTTTAATGAATGTTTTAAACTCTTTCTCCGGATCATCTGTTGCACAGTAAGATCTCTTGGGTGCAAAATAATAGCCATACATATATCCCCAGAAATTAACACGTCCCTGTGTATGCTTCTCAGATACCATTTTCTCAGATTCAGAATTCTTACAGGTACCGCTTTCCATAAATTCATATGCAGGCATCAGTTCAATTGTATTGATATCAAGCTCTTTCCAGTACGGGATCATTTCCTCCAGTGCCTGAAAAGTTCCCTTTGTACCGGTTATCGTCCGATTCGCTTTTGTATATCCGCGCACATGCAGTTTATAAAGAATCATTTCGTGATATGGAATAGCCGGATTTTTGTCGTTCTCCCAGTCAAAAACTTCTTTTTTAAGAAATCCTCCCCTGACTTTGTGCGGATTCGTACCCACCTCTGCACCAAAGCGTTCCCGTCCCAAAATCCTGTACGCACAGGGATCAGTATACACCTTTCCATTTATCAGAAAATTGTACTCGTACTCTTTCAGATTAAAATCCGGAATATACATTGCATATACATTTCCGGTTCTGTTTTCTTCTGTAAAAGGAATCTCCACATAAGGTTTTGCTGATCTCTTTTTGTAGAGAATCAGAGATGCTCTGCTGTCTTCCGGTACCTCAACTGCAAAATTACAGCCATCTGCCAACGGATTTGCACCAGGCACAAGAGCCAGCCCCTTTTCTGTTTTCATCTTTCTGCTCTCAGCCATCTCTTTCTCTCCTTCATATTTTTTCTTGTTGCTCATTACACTTTTCAGAAACACTATACAACGCTATAATGTAATCTGAAGTTCTACCGGACAATGATCGGAACCCATAATTTCAGAATGGATTTCTGCGCCTTCAAGCTTATCCTTCAACTGTGGAGACGTGATAAAATAGTCAATTCTCCACCCTGCATTCTTCTCTCTTGCCTTGAATCTGTACGACCACCATGAATATCTGCCCTCTACATCCGGATAAAAATAACGGAATGTATCGATAAATCCACTCTCCAGCACCTTACCAAAGCATGCTCTCTCTTCATCTGTAAATCCGGCATTTCTCCGGTTGGTCTTAGGATTCTTCAGGTCGATCTCCTGATGTGCCACATTGAAATCCCCGCAGCAGATCACAGGCTTACTTTCCTGCAATTTCAACAAGTATGCCAGAAAATCCTCTTCCCAGTGCATACGGTATTCCAGTCTGCGCAGTTCACTCTGGGAATTTGGTGTATATACAGTCACCAGATAAAATTTTTCATATTCCAGGGTGATCACACGTCCTTCTTTGTCATGTTCCTCAATTCCAATTCCATACGCCACAGACAGTGGCTCTTTCTTTGTAAAAACAGCAGTTCCGGAATATCCCCGTCTGTTGGCATAATTCCAGTACTGATAATATCCCGGAAGTTCCAGCTTCACCTGCCCCTGCTGGCATTTCGTTTCCTGCAGGCAGAAAATATCCGCATCAAGTGCTGCAAAACTCTCTTCAAACCCTTTGCCAATGCATGCACGTATACCATTTACATTCCATGAGATTAATTTCATAATCAACTGATCCCCTTTGTTTTCTTATTAGCCCTGTTCAGCATTTGCTAACGATTCTCCCCTGAACGCTTCTGGTCTATTATAGCACGTTTCATGACTGTAAAAAACCTCTTTTTCTCCGGTTTCTGCTCATTGCATTTTTTTCCGGTTTCTGCTACAATGAACTGACATCAGATAAACATAGTCCCTGATAAATAAGAAAGAATGAGGAATATAAAATGAGTGACGAATTTACAGCTGGCGGATGTAACCCGAGTGACTGCGCTTCCTGCGGTGGTGGATGCAGTTCAGCCGGCGGATGCGATCCTGTTGAAAACCACAAGACAATCACCCTTACCATGGAAGACGATACAGAGGTAGAATGTGCGATCCTCACCGTTTTCCCGGTAGATGCGAAGGAATATATCGCACTTCTCCCACTTGATGAGAACGGTCAGAATGAAAGCGGCGAGGTTTACCTCTACACATTTGCCCGTACTGAGAGCGGTGATCCGATGCTTTCCAACATCGAAAGCGATGAAGAATATGCAAAAGCCGCAGTTGCTTTTGACACAGTTCTCCAGAATGCAAAAGATTCTATGGATAAGATTGACTGATCTGTTAAAGAATTTCATATGTAAGACTAAAATAAGAACCATCATCATTTCATAAAATGTGTGATGGTTCTTATTTTTTATCTTATAGCGATTCCATAAAATAATGCAATCAAGACAGTTCAGCAGAGTGCGAGTTTCCTTCTATAGCCCTCCTCGTAAATTATGTATATAAGAGGATTACTATACAGAATTTCGTCGCAAACTGCCATAAATACTACTATGAATAAAGGTTATATATCATAAACACTGCGCACTTTCAGTCCATCCGGCTTTCCATCGAGTATCTTCACTCTGTATTCTCCTGCATTCATGTCAAAATAATTATCTTCAAGAATCAGGTCATCATTCTCATTCCGGATTTCCACACTCTTTGCATATGCTTCTGCCTTAACAACTATCTCATCTCCGTCTACGCGCACAGCCAGTCCGGGATTCAGATAGTGGAAGTATTTCGGATAGGAAAAAATCACAGTTCCCTGAGAAATAATCTGATCATTTTCCCATGCCTCATAACTTACATATTCATTAAAACAGTCAATCTGGGGAAGTTCGACCTTATCCATCCATACAGCAGACAATGCCGGTACTTCCAGCCACTGTTCTTCCTCCCTCAGAATTGTGGCATCTGTCTTTCGCACTGCCCATTTCACCAGAACCCTGTGAGCATTCAGCGTTTCATTGGTCACATTCAGACGGATGGATTTTTCAAATTCAAAATGCTGACGGTTCATATCCGCTTCCACTGTCATCCAGCTCTGTTCTTCACAGGAAAGCATTACAGGCGCAAAGAATCTCTTCGCATAATAATGAAGCGCTTTCCAGCGTCCGTAATAATCAATGGATGACCAGGAAATAACCGGCCAACAGTCATTTAACTGCCAGTAGATTGCACCCATACAACGTCCCCGGTTTCTGCGGTAATGCTCGACTCCATATCGGATTCCATCTGCCTGGAGAAGCTGAGATGCATAAACAAAATCGCTGAAGTTCTCAGGATAACGGTATGCTGCCTGCATGTATTTGGCAATTTTTCCATTTCCTCCGTAATTTCTCTGATGTTTCTCCATCACATAAGAAAATGGATTCAATTCTTTCGGATCATCTGTTACTGTTTCAAGCGTTTTTACAGACGGGAATGACTGAAAACCAAACTCAGATGCATATCTGAAGAAATATTTACGATATTCTGAAAATGGCTTATTGCCATGCCATACTTCCCAATAATGCACATCTCCACGGTTCGGATCATTGGGTTCATCAAAGGAACCGCCTGATGACGGGCTTGCAGGCCAGTAGAAGGTATCCGGGTCGTATTCGCTGAGAACTTCCGGAATAATGCGCTCATACATAAACAGATAATCTCTCATTTCTGTCGGCTTTGTCACCCAGGTGCCCTGCTTTACAAACATTTCCATCTCATTGTTTCCGCACCACAGGGCAAGGGATGCATGATGACGGAGGCGTTTGATATTATCAATAAATTCCTGACGGATATTTGCCTCAAACTCCGGTGTCAATTCATAGACAGAGCATGCAAACATAAAGTCCTGCCATACCATCAGCCCCAGTTCATCACAGAGATCAAAGAACCAGTCCTCAGGATAATAGCCGCCGCCCCAGACACGTACTGTATTAAAGTTCGCTCTCTTGCACTGAAGAAGTAATTCTCTGGTACGTTCTCTGGATGTTCTCTGCAGAAGATTGTCCTCAGGGATATAGTCAGCACCCATGGCAAAGACCTGATAACCGTTTACTTCATGAGCAAAGCTCTCGCCCCACTGGTCTTTCTCTCTATGCATGGTCAGCGCACGGAGACCGATTTTTCTGCACCA
Source organism: Blautia wexlerae DSM 19850 (assembly GCF_025148125.1). Lineage (NCBI taxonomy): Bacteria > Bacillati > Bacillota > Clostridia > Lachnospirales > Lachnospiraceae > Blautia > Blautia wexlerae. The sequence goes on along the minus strand of NZ_CP102267.1, from coordinate 1,405,602 downwards.
GGTGTCTACAATCTTATCTCCGGCTTTCAGGTCTACCTGCACCTGATATAACGGCTGTTCTCCCAGTCCATTTGGCCACCAGAGCTGCGGATTTTCAATCTCCATTTCATCCGGACAGTCATCCCATATGGTTTTTGTTCCATTCGGTGCAGTTACAGTCACCTGATATTCCAGTGCCTGTGCACCTTCATACCCATCTGCTTCGCTCTCTTCCTCATCAACAGTCTCCACATCTACTTCCGGAACCAGCAGGACTTTGCCATCCTTATGTACCTGACGGATATACACGCTGTCCAGTCTGGCAGTTTCAATTCCCAGAAGTGTTACAGGACGGAAGATACCTCCATCCGGCAGACATGCACCCCAGTCCCAGCCGCACATATAGTGAGCTTTGCGCAGATGCATAAATCCCTCAATTGTGTCTTCATTTCCCCTGTTTTTATATTTCTTAAATGCCTCTGCCATGAACTTCAACGGAGAGCGAATGATAACGCGTAAGGTATTTTTGCCGTTTTCAAGCAGCTCTCCTACCGGGAATTCCCAGATTCTGTGCATGTTATCAACTTTTCCAAGACAACATCCATTCAGATAGATGTCCGCAATCGTATCAATCCCGTCAAATCTCAGGATCACTTCCTGACAATCTTTAAACTGCGCTTCTTCATAATTAAATACCGTTCTGTATTCATAATCCTCCTCCATCAGTGCTTTCGCCTGATATTCATTATCCCCAAAGAACGGATCCGGCATCTTTCCGGTCTTAAGAAGTGCCGCATAAATATCCCCCGGAATCTGTGCCGGAATCCAGTCCAGTTGTCTGATATTGCACAACTGCCAGTTTTCATGAAGCTGTAATTTTATCATTTGTCTTATCCCTCTTTGATTATTTTTTACATATGTTTGCATTCAACTATATATATAATATCATACTGCCCTTTTCTAAATCAACTCTGCAAAAGAAATCATTACTGTTCACTCCGTTCACAGTAACCCGTTTACAGTAACAGGAAATCTTTTGCTTGACATTCCCGGAAATTCTATGCACAATAAAGGGAACAGAAACTATGATGTATGGAGTATATAGAAATGAAAGAAAAGTTATATACCATTCCACTTAATGATGCGGTAAATGCCAGTGACGAGTGTCCTTTCTGTTTTATTGAGCGGGAACTGGAGCAGAACTCGCTGGATTTTGTACTGGGTAACAGTTCTTCTTATATGGAAAGTGACATCCGGGATCAGACGGATAAGGCGGGATTTTGCAGGGTACATATGAAGAAAATGTTTGATTATGGGAATACTCTTGGGAATGCATTGATTCTTCAGACTCATTATCATAAACTTCGGGAAGAGATGAGAAAGCAGTTTGATTCTTTTTCACCCGGAAAATCCTCGGTCCTCGCGCGTTTCCGCCGTTCAGATTCCAGCGCAGATAAGAATCCGATTGCTGCATGGACTGCTTTTAAGGATTGCAGCTGTTTTATCTGTCAGAATATTGAGGATACATTTAAACGGTATGTGGAAACTTTTTTCTGGCTGTATCGGCAGGATAATGAATTTAAAAATAAAATTCTGCGCAGTAAAGGCTTCTGTCTGCATCACTTCGGGATTCTGTGCAACGGTGCAGATAAATATCTGAATGATAAAGAAAAGGCTGAGTTTTATCCTGCCATGTTCAGGCTGATGGATGAAAACTTCCAGCGTATGGAAGAAGATCTGGTATGGCTGTCAGATAAGTTTGATTACAGAAATAAGGATGCTGACTGGAAAAACTCCAAAGATGCGCTCCAGCGTGGAATGCAGAAACTTCGTAGCGGATACCCGGCAGATCCGGTGCATAAGGCAAAATAAAAAATTCTCTCTTAACATTTATGAACCAATATACTTCATGATCATTTGTTAAGAGAGAATTTTTTATTACATTACAACTCCATCAATTTCTATATCAGCATCCACATCCTGAGTATAGTCGATATCTTCATATCGGAATCCAAACATATGATAGAAATCTTCCCAGTAACCATCAATATCGCAATATTCCTTTACAGTATCTGTAGTAACAGCTTTCCAGCATTTTTTTACTTCTTCCTGAATCTCCGGCGCCAGTTCGTAATCATCCATACGAATGAAACCATTCTCATCTGTCTGGAAGCCTGTTGGTGTGTAGAGTTTCTGTGTAAATAGTCTGGCAATCTGCTGAATGCAGTTTTCATGATTTCCGGCTTTCTTCATTACTTTATAGAGGATTGCAAAATACAGCGGCACAACCGGAATTGCTGCACTTGCCTGAGTTACAAGACCTTTATTTACTGATATTACCGCACAGACATCCGGGTGTGCCTGGTTGATCTCAGACATTGTTTTCTGTAAATGCTGTTTGGCAGTTCCGATGGTTCCGTGATAGTAAATTGGATAAGTAAGTTCCGGTCCGATATAGGAATATGCTACGGTTACTGCATTCTCAGTCAGTACATCTGCTGCTTTCAGCGCATCAATCCAGTCTGCCCAGTCTTCGCCGCCCATAACTTTGACTGTGCTTAAAACCTCTTCTTCAGTAGCCGGTTCTACTGTTTTCTCTGTAATCTCATTGTTTCGCAGATCAAGACTCTTTTCTGTGAAAGCCTCACCTGTAGTCTTCAGGCAAGAGGACCAGATTTTTCCTTCAGAATCTGTACGTCTTGGCGCTGCCAGACTGTAAACTACCAGATCCACCTTTCCCAGATCTTTTTTGATCAGCTCAATTGCTTTATCTTTTATTTCTTTTGAAAAAGCATCTCCGTTGACAGTCTTGGCATAGGCACCTTTTTCTGCTGCCAGGCGATGAAATTCCGCAGTGTTATACCATCCGGGTGTAGCTGTCCTTCTGCCATTTGCCTGACGTTCAAACATGATTCCAAGAGTATCGGCACCACAGTTTTCCAGTGCGCAGATTCGGGATGCGAGGCCGTAGCCTGTAGAACATCCGATGATCAGTGCTTTTTTTGTTCCGTTTACCATTCCCTGTTTACAGGCGTAATCTGCCTGGTTGCGCACACTCTCTGCACATCCCTGCGGATGTGCGGTTGTACAGATATATTCTCTTACTTTTGGCTCGATGATCATAACTTTTCTCCCTGAATTTATTTCTTTGCCTGATATTTTTTAGTCAAGCGGATAAAATCATCCGCTTCGTTACTTGTTCATAATCGAATAACTGCTCCGCAGTATATACGCTTGAATTGTATGTATTGCAAATATTTTGAATCTCAAAATATTATAGCAAAGAAAAAGCAGAACGTAAAGTAAAAATCTCAGATTCTTCCCTATGTTCTACTTTTTTTACATTCTGGCTCTGATTTCATCTATAAACTTTGTGAAATATGCTCCGCTAGAACATTACATTACTTTTACCCACTATTTCGCAGTAGTACTTCCAAATCCACCATTGCGGATTTCTGTAGCATCATCATCTACCGTGATTCCGTACTCTACAAAGATTCCCTGCATGAATCCTGTATCTGCCGGGATTGTCAGAGTTTTGTTTTCATTGGAATCATTTGTGATCTTTGAAAAAATGTGGCCTTCGTTATCTGAATAGAAATAATCACTGTCAATGATACCAACTGTGTTGTTAAGCTGAAGACGGTATTTAAATCCCAGTCCGCTTCTCGGATAACATTTCAGCACCCATTCCGGCTGCATTTCCACCCGGATTCCTGTCGGGATCTTTACTGTTTCGCCTGGCTTCAGAGTAAATTCTGCCGGTGCGAAAAAGTCATAGCCGGCACTTCCTGCTGTCGCTCTCTTCGGCAGACGGATAGCCTCGTATACTTTCTCTGCTTCTTCCTGAGACTGTGCGAAGGTATCGATCCAGTCTGCTGTGAAGCGTTCTTTGCTTACTTTATGAAATTTTGCGATTCGTTTCATCTGTTTTTCCTCCTGTCTGGTCATGCAAAGCTGACACTCCTGCTTCGCAGTACACTCATAGCTGAATATTTGACTGATTCAGTAAAAAAGCAGTTCAGGTACACCTGACGCATACTTGAACTGCCTGTATATTTCTTATTTATGCAATACGACTTTTCCTTCATGAAGAGTTTTGGGAACATCGATCACTCTCTGATTGCTGGAACCTTTCCATTTCAGGGAAAGTTCTTTCTTGTCCACCTCAAATTCACCGTCTACGCAGACATCCAGATAACGCACAATCTCTTCTTTGCAGATCTCCTCCCAGAGGAAACCTGTATAAAGCCAGATTGTTTTACCAGGATATCTCTTTCTGATCTCCTTCGCAAAGGCTGTTACCTCAGTGATATTTGCCGGGTGCAGTGGATCTCCACCTGAAAAGGTAATTCCGCTCACATAATCCTTATCCAGTTCCGCAAAAATCTCCTTGCGTTCTGCCTCACCGAAAGGCAGTCCGCCGTTTGGATCCCAGGTGACAGGATTCTGGCACTCCGGACAGCAGTGATTGCATCCTGCCACCCAGAGCACTACACGAAGTCCGTCGCCATTAAGCATATCGTCCTTGGTAATATTGTGATATCTCATAATTTTTTACGCTTCTTCCGGTACATCCTTCATGCTGAAGCTGATTCTTCCCATCTTGTCTTTGCCAAGGCAGACAACCTTAACTTTATCACCAAGTGTGAGAACATCCTCAACACGATTGATTCTTTCTTTACAGATCTTGGAAATGTGTACCATTCCCTCTTTACCCGGTGCAAATTCAACGAATGCACCAAACTCTTTGATGCTGACAACTTTACCTGTAAAGATCTGTCCTGCTTCAAAATCAGTTGCAATGATCTTAACCATGTTAGCTGCCTCATCCATGCTCTTCTGATCAACTCCACAGATAGATACCGCACCTTCGTCTGTGATATCGATCTTAACACCTGTACGCTCGATGATCGTATTGATAGTCTTTCCTCTCTGACCTACAACATCACCGATCTTCTGAGGATCGATCTGGATCTGAATGATCTTCGGAGCATATTCGCCTACAGATGTACGTGGAGCTGCAATACATTTCTCCATAACTTCTGTCAGGATATATTCTCTTGCTTCTTTTGTACGTCTGATCGCTTCTTCTACGATCGGTCTTGTCAGTCCATGGATCTTGATATCCATCTGGATTGCTGTGATACCGTCATGAGTTCCGGCTACCTTGAAGTCCATATCTCCGAAGAAGTCTTCAAGTCCCTGGATATCTGTGAGAACAATGTAATCATCATCTGTATCGCCTGTTACCAGACCACAGGAAATACCTGCTACCGGTTTTTTGATCGGTACACCGGCTGCCATCAGAGACATTGTGGATGCACAGATACTTGCCTGAGAAGTAGAACCATTGGATTCAAATGTCTCAGATACAGTACGGATCGCATATGGGAATTCCTCTTCGCTTGGAAGTACAGGAACTAATGCTCTCTCAGCAAGTGCACCATGTCCGATCTCACGACGTCCCGGTCCTCTGGATGGTTTTGTCTCACCTACAGAGTAGGACGGGAAATTGTAGTGATGCATATATCTCTTTGAAGTTTCAAATTCGTCAAGTCCGTCAAGCTTCTGTGCTTCTGCAAGAGGAGCCAGAGTTGTGATGGTACAGATCTGTGTCTGTCCACGTGTGAACATAGCAGAGCCATGTACTCTGGGGATAATATCTGTCTCTGCTGCCAGAGGACGGATCTGAGTAATGGCACGACCATCAGGACGTTTGTGGTCTTTTAAGATCATCTTGCGGACAGTCTTCTTCTGGTACTGATATACAGCCTCGCCCAGAACTGCAAGCCACTCTTCCTTGTCAGCAAAAGCTTCTTTCAGTTTCTCTGTTACCTGACGGATATTTTCTTCTCTTGTCTGTTTATCGTCAGAGAATACGGCAACTTCCATTTCTGCCGGAGGTACGATTTCTTTGATCGCTGCGAAGAGTTCTTCCGGAACTGCACATGATTCGTAGCTGTGTTTCGGTTTTCCGCATTCTTCTACGATCTTATCGATAAATTTGATGATCTCCTGGTTTACTTCATGAGCTTTATAGATAGCTTCGATCATCTTGTCTTCCGGAACTTCTTTTGCGCCGGCTTCGATCATGATTACTTTCTCTCTTGTGGAAGCTACTGTAAGCTGAAGGTCAGATACATCTTTCTGTGCCATGGTAGGGTTGATGATATATTCACCATTGATCAGACCAACCTGTGTGGTAGCACACGGACCATCAAACGGAATATCGGAAATACAGGTTGCAATAGAGGAACCAAGCATAGCCGGAATCTCCGGATTACACTCAGGATCAACAGACATAACCATGTTTACCAGTGTTACGTCGTTTCTGTAGTCCTTCGGAAACAGAGGACGCATTGGTCTGTCGATCACGCGTGAAGTAAGGATTGCATGCTCGCTTGCTTTTCCCTCTCTCTTGTTAAATCCTCCTGGGATTTTGCCTACTGCATACATTTTCTCTTCATATTCAACGCTTAACGGGAAGAAATCAATTCCTTCTCTTGGCTCTTTGGATGCTGTTGCTGTAGATAAAACTGTAGTATCACCATAGTGCATTAATGCTGCACCGTTTGCCTGTTTTGCAACGCGGTTGATATCTACTGTCAAGGTTCTTCCGGCTAATTCCATGGAATAACTTTTGTACATATGTTCATTCTCCTTTTTTCATAATTCTGTTGTCATTTTCTGTTACCGTTCACTGCATGTCCGGTAACTACTTTATTCTTTTCAAATTTGTCTGTTCCGTCTGCTGACAATCTTGTCCATCAACGTTCAGACTTTTTATGAAATTGTCACATTAAAACAGGAGTCCGAAACAACTGAAAAAACTACTTTTCAGGCAAATATATCTGCCTGTTTTGTTACTTTCATATACAAAATAATCTTTTCAGTAGTCTCGGAAATAACTCCTGTCATGTTTCGCAGCTTCTGAATATGCAGATGCAGTCGAAACAACAAGCCACCGCAATCCTGAAAAACACCATATTTTACAGAACTGCCATATACATAAAAAGGGAGGCGGATGGAAATCCGCCCCCTTCCGCATACTAAAAGGCTATTATTTTCTTAAGCCTAATTTTTCAATCAGTGCACGGTATCTTTCGATGTCTGTTTTCTTCAGGTAAGCTAACAGTCCACGTCTCTGACCTACCATTTTCAGAAGACCACGTCTGGAGTGATGATCTTTATGGTTGCTCTGTAAATGCTCTGTAAGTTCCTGAATTCTTGCTGTAAGAACTGCTACCTGTACTTCCGGTGATCCTGTATCGCCTTCAGTTCTTGCATATTCTTTCATGATCGCTGCTTTCTTTTCTTTTGAAATCATTGTGATTTCCTCCTGTATTCTATAATTATTATTGACTGACCGCCACACATTAAGAGATGGTCGGAGCGTCCGGTCCCTGAACATGGGCTAAATTCACCTTGGTTAGTATAGCACATTGATTCTGGCGTGTAAACCTCTTTTTTACAAAGTTTCAAAATATTCCTGTCCCTTCACAGCATCTCTCTCCAGCTGTGCTTTCAGCGCCTCCAGCGAAGAAAACTTCTGTTCAGGTCTGAGGAATTTTTTGAAATCCACCTTGCAGTATTCCCCATACAGATCTTCATTGCAGTCAAACAGATATGTTTCCACACCAATAAACTTCTCGCCGCCAACAGTAGGCTTATGACCTACATTGGTAATTCCCTGATAACTTCTGTCTCTGAAATGGGATACTGTGATATAAACCCCGTTTGGAGGCATCAGTTTCTCTACCGGAGGGATCAGGTTGGTGGTCGGAAGCAGATATTTATGTCCCATTCCACGTCCATGTTCAACGATTCCTTCCACTGAGAAATCTGTTCCCATAAGGAAACGGAATTTTTCCATATTTCCTCTGTTCAGTTCTTCCCTGACAAAGGTACTACTAATCTTACGGCGTCCGTCCATTTCTTTTGGCAGGACTTCCGTATGAAATCCATATTTCTTTCCGAACTCTTTGAGCATGGCAGGAGTTCCTTTCCGCTCATAGCCAAAACGGAAATCCTCTCCAACTGCCACATAGGAAACCTGCAGATCTCCTATCAATATTTCTTTTATAAAATTCTCTGCTTTCATGTGCCGTATTTTCTCTGTGAGCGGACATTCCAACAGTATATCCACTCCCATTTCTTCCAATATACGACATCTCTCTTCCTTTGTGAGGATTGTTCTTGAGGCAGTTCCAAGCGCAAGTACAACCGCCTGTGCACCTTCCTGTTTCTGCTCAATAATTTTCTCAACCAGTTTCTGATGTCCGCGGTGTATGCCGTCAAACTTCCCAAGTGTTACCGCACTGTGTGAAATTCTGGGAAAATCATTCTCAATCCTTAAATATTCCATCATGTCTCCTAAAACATTTTTACAGGGAAATACCTGTTTCTTTTCTCGTCCCACTGGTAAACTCCGGCAAAACTGCCTTCACTGCTGCACATACGGATCCATCCTTTTTTCTCCTGTGCATCGACCAGTGCCTGTACAAGAGGATTTCCATTAGCCAAAAGTCTGTCCCCTTCTTTTGTACAGCATACCCTTGGATACTCTGCAAGAATCTCCTCAATACCGAGGATTTTACTCTCTATGGTTCCTTTCTTCACTGCCTCTTCTGTCTGCGCCAGGGTAATGGCATCATCCAGTGTAAATCTGCCCACCTTTGTCCGCAAAAGACTTTCCATGGCAGCTCCACAGCCCAGCTTTTCCCCTATATCATGGCACAGAGTACGGATATAGGTTCCCTTGCTGCAGGTCACACGAAAACGCACCAGCGGAAAACTGATATCCAGAATTTCTATCTCATAAAAATGTACAGGTCTTGGTTTACGCTCCACAGTCTTGCCCTCTCTGGCAAGTTCATAGAGTTTCTTTCCATTGACCTTCAGTGCTGAATACATTGGCGGCACCTGCATATAGTCTCCCACAAAAGAACTGACCACTGTGCAAAGCTCTTCTTCTGTAACGGAAAGCTCTGTAGTCTGTGAGAGAACAGTTCCGCTCATATCCTGGGTATCCGTAATAACACCCAGACGCATCACTGCCTCATAGGTTTTCTCTTTATCTGTGATCATATCCACCAGACGGGTTGCTTTTCCCAGAGCCACCGGGAGCACTCCTTCTGCATCCGGATCAAGAGTTCCGGTATGTCCGATTTTCTTCATATGAAGGATTCCCCGAAGCTTTGCCACCACATCATGGGAAGTGAATCCTTTTTCCTTACGGATTACAATTACTCCATCCATCAGACTTCCTGCTCCTGAAACTGTTTGCAGATCTGTTCTGTCACATTGTTGATCACATCATACACAGAACCCTGAAGATCACATCCTGCTGCTCTCATATGACCGCCGCCGCCAAAATATACTGCAATCTTGCTTACATCCACATTTCCGTTGGAACGCAGGGAAACTTTGAAAGACTGAGTTTCCACTTCATAGATAAACATGGCAACTTCCACTCCCGCTGTAAGGCGAAGCTGACTGACGATACCGTCCAGATCCTTGCCATCCACACCATAGAACTCCATGTCTCTTTTTTTAAGATATCCGATAATACATTTTCCATCCAGAAGCAGGATACTCTCTGCAAGAACACGCCCCATTACCTGATTCTGCACATAAGTTTTCTGATAGAAAGATTCGTCAATGATCTTACTGAAATTGAATCCTGTCTTCATCAGTTCCCCGGCAATACGCATGGTCTCCGGTGAAGTTGAAGAGTACTGAAATACCCCTGTGTCATGAACCATTCCCGTATAGATCGGCACTGCAATGGTACGGACCACTTTCTCAGGCTCAAAAAGCCCATAGAGAACTTCACAGGCAGAGCTTACCTCTCCCCTGATATGATTCACCTGTGCAAATCCGGAGTTACTAATATGATGATCAATACATGCTGTTCTTTTTGCAGTGTCAAAATATGGACCTGCAATGGCAAGTCTGTCTTTTGCACTTACATCACAGGTAACAAAAAGGTCATACTCTTTGTCACCGTCCAGCTCTGTTTTAATCTCATCCATACAGTCAATATGTCCGAAAACAGGTTTGGGATTATCCAGGTACACATCTGCCTGAATTTCCGGATAATAGGTTTTTACATATAAATATAACGCCATACAGGAACCAACGCAGTCACCATCCGGACGGATATGTCCGCCGATTCCCATTGTTTTCACACCTTCCAGTATTTCCGCAATATTTTCCATGTTCTCATCCTCTTTTAATTCTCATCCTGCTCCTCATCCTGTCTGTGGGAGTTGCTGTCTTTCTTGGTAACATCATCAATAAGCTTTGACATATTTACACCATACTCAATAGATTCGTCCAGGATAAAACGGATCTCCGGTGTATTTCTCAGGTTTAAATTACGCGCCAGCTGGCGTCTGATGTAGCCTTCTGCACTGTTCAGACCTTTGATCGTCGCTTCCTTTGCTTCTTTTTCACCCAGCACACTGATATATGCTCTGCAGGTTTTCAGATCAGGAGCCACTTCTACAGCCATGACAGAAGTCATCGGATGAATACGCGGGTCCTTGATCTCGTTGCGGATAATGGTGCTGAGTTCCTTCTGGACTTCCCCATTGATCCGGGTATTCTTAATACTGTTTTTTCTCATTTTAAGTTTTACTCCTATATATCCGGCAATTCTGTCAAATACTGTGAGCAATCCGGATCATCGACTATCCTGATCACATTATTTTCTGAATTACCACAATCAAGTCAAGGTGCGCACCACACTGTACCTGACACTATGAATCGCGCACCCTACCTTTATAAACCATTACTATCTCGGTACTTCTACCATGATATAAGCTTCTACTTTATCTTCCTCTTTCACATCGTTAAATCCGTCAAATACAAGGCCACATTCGTATCCTGCCTTAACTTCCTTAACATCGTCTTTGAATCTCTTCAGGGATGCAAGCTCACCTTCAAATATCTGCTCGCCTTCTCTGGAAATACGAACCTTGCAGTTTCTCTGGAAGATACCATCCAGAATATAGCTTCCTGCAATCGTACCAATACCGGATGCCTTGAACAGCTGACGCACTTCCGCATGACCGATAACTTTCTCCTCAAATATAGGATCAAGCATACCCTTCATGGCAGCTTCTACATCTTCGATTGCCTGATAAATAACTCTGTACAGACGAAGATCTACACCTTCCTGCTCAGCAAGCTGTTTTGCGGTTGCATCCGGACGGACATTAAAGCCGATAATGATCGCATTTGATGTAGCCGCAAGACTTACGTCAGACTCATTGATCGCACCAACACCGCCATGGATCACCTTTACAACCACTTCTTCATTGGAAAGTTTGGTCAGACTCTGTTTTACAGCTTCCACAGATCCCTGTACATCTGCTTTGACAATGAGCGGAAGTTCCTTCAGATCGCTTGCCTGAATCTGATCAAAGAGATTATCCAGAGATAATTTGCCCTTAGTCTCCTCAAGAAGACGGTTCTTGTTCTCAGATACAAATGCACCTGCAAAGTTCTTGGCTTCCTTATCACTGTCAAATGCAAGAAGAATTTCACCTGCATTCGGCACATCACCAAGTCCCAGGATTTCTACAGGAGTAGAAGGACCTGCTTCTTTAATCCTGCGTCCCTTATCATCCATCATGGCACGAACCTTACCATTGCATGCTCCTGCTGCAATAAAGTCTCCCACATGAAGAGTACCTTTCTGGACAAGGATCGTGGCAACCGGACCTTTACCTTTATCAAGCTGAGCCTCGATTACAAGACCTCTTGCGGAACGGTTCGGATTTGCCTTTAATTCACATACCTCGGCTGTAAGAAGGATCATCTCAAGAAGAGTATCGATTCCCTCTCCTGTATGTGCGGATACAGGAACAAAAATCGTACTTCCGCCCCAGTCTTCCGGGATCAGTTCATATTCAGAAAGTTCCTGTTTTACACGCTCAATATTAGCACTTGGCTTATCAATCTTGTTGATTGCAACTATGATCTCAACGCCTGCCGCCTTCGCATGGCTGATAGCCTCTACTGTCTGAGGCATCACACCATCATCAGCTGCTACAACCAGAACTGCAATATCTGTGGAGTTTGCACCACGCATACGCATAGCTGTGAAAGCTTCATGTCCAGGTGTATCCAGGAATGTGATCTTCTGTCCGCCAACCTCTACTACAGAAGCACCGATGTGCTGTGTGATACCGCCGGCTTCTCCACGTGTTACATTTGTCTTACGGATTGCATCCAGAAGAGATGTTTTACCATGGTCAACGTGCCCCATAACACAGACTACAGGTGGTCTTGAAACCATATCTTTTTCGTCTTCTTCATCCTCTTTGAGGAGTTCTTCGATAACGTCTACCTTCTCTTCCGGTTCTGCGATGATATCATATTCCAGAGCAATCTCCTGAGCTTTCTCAAAATCGATCTCATGGTTTACGGTAACCATCATACCCTGCATAAAGAGCTTCTTCACAATTACTGACGGCTGCATTTTCATAGCTTCTGCCAGTTCGCGGATCGTCATCTTCTCCGGAAGTGTGATTTCCTTAACCTCAGGTTTCTTCTCTTCCTGTTTTGGCTGCGGAGCCGGTTTCTGCAGAGCTTTCGGGATTCTGGAATTCTTATTGAATCCACCCTGGTTTGGTCTGCGTCCGCCACTCTGTGTCTTATCAAAATCTTTTTTCTTGTTTTTGTTCTCTCTGTCTCTTTCTCTCTTGCTGTCTTTGGAAGTCTTTGTCAGTTCCGGTGCAAATGCCATATCGTCATTCTTTCTTGTATTCTGGCGCTGTCCCTGACGTCCCTGACTGCCGCCGAAGCGTCCGTCACGTCCTTCACTTCTGTTTCCGTCCGGACGACCCTGGCCATTGCCCTGCGGTCTTCCTCCCTGACGGTTTCCTTCGCCCTGTGGTCTTCCCTGTCCGAAACGTCCTCCCTGACGATTTCCATCGCCCTGGAATCTTCCGCCCGGACGACCCTGACCATCGCCCTGGGATCTTCCCTGTCCGAAACGTCCTCCCTGGCGGTTATCTCCCTGGGATCTTCCCTCGCCCTGAGGTCTTCCCTGACGGTTTCCTTCGCCCTGGTTTCTTCCCTGGCCAAAACGTCCTCCCTGGGATCTTCCTTCACCCTGAGGTCTTCCCTGACGGTTCTGTCCGTCCGGTCTTCTGTTGCCTGTACCTGGGCGGTCATTATTATTTCTTCTTGGTCTGTCACCGTCTGTTCTTGAACTGTCGGAATTTCTTCCTTCTGCATTTCTTGGTGAACCTGTTCTCTCGCCTTCAGCTTTCACAGGTTTCTTTCTTGTTTTTCCTCCGTCACTTGCATTCTGTGCATGAAAAACGCGGATAATATTTTTTTTCTTTTTAGGTGTTTCAGTTTTATCTCCTTCTGATTTTGCTGTTACAACCTTTTCTTCTGTCTTGGGAGTCTCCAATTTCGCAATATGCTCCTTTCCCCTGTTATTATTGTCTTTTCTGAATCTATTCTTTACTTCCGAAACCGCAGGCTCATCCACCATACTCATATGGCTTCTCACATCAACGCCTTTTGATTTCAGAAACTCGATCACTTCTCTGTTCTGTCGTCCAAGCTCTCTGGCCAGCTCATGTACTCTTAATTTTGACAATCGCTATACCTCCTTCATGATTGCTTTCGCAAAGTTCTCATCCTGGACAGCCAGACAGGCGCGGTACTCCTTTCCCATTGCTCTGCCTAAGCTCTCTTTATCTGAGAAGAAGAAAATCGGAACTTCATAAAAACTGCACATATTCCTGAATTTCTTCTTTGTATTCTCGGAGGCATCCTCAGCAACGATCACAAGCAGTCCTTTTCCGGTCTTTACAGATTTCTCTGTGGAAAATTCTCCGCTTACGGTCTTGCCTGCTTTGGTAGCCAGCCCTATCAGCGACAGTACTCTGTTATTTTTCAATATCTTCCAGCTCCTTCTTAAGTCGTTCGTATACCTCATCCGGAACCGCAGTTTTCAGTGAACGCTCAAGTCCATGATTTTTAATCGCTTTATCCAGACATTCTCTGGAAAGACACAGATATGCGCCTCTGCCGTTTTTCTTACCGGTAGTATCAAGCACGATCTCATCTTCTGTAGTCTTAAGAACTCTGAGCATCTCTTTCTTGCTTTTCATTTCCCTGCAGCCGGTACACTGGCGCATGGGAATCTTATTCTTCGTCTTCATTCTCTCCTGCTTCCTGAGCCTGTGGCTCTTCTTCTACAGGAACTTCCTCTGAAACTTCTTCTGCTTCGGTTTCTTCTGTCAGGGAATCTTCTGCTGAAGTTTCCTCTGCTGATGCCTCAGCTGCATCTTCTGCAGTCTCGTCATCATCATAATCATAGAAATCACCGGCTTCTTTTGCCTGAGTCTCACTCTTGATGTCAATCTTAAATCCTGTAAGTCTTGCAGCAAGACGTGCATTCTGACCTTCTTTACCGATTGCAAGGGACAGCTGATAATCAGGAACAACTACCAGAGCTGTCTTCTCATCAGGATCTGCCATAACTGCGATAACCTTTGCAGGGCTCAATGCATTCTCGATCAGGATCGCAGGATTCTCATCCCAGTTGATGATATCGATCTTCTCACCGCGAAGTTCCTCAACTACTGCATTGACACGTGCACCGTTCATACCTACGCATGCACCAACTGCATCTACATCCGGATCGTTGCTCCATACAGCGATCTTTGTACGGGAACCGGCCTCACGTGCGATGCTCTTGATCTCAACAGTTCCGTCTTTTACTTCTGCAACTTCTGACTCAAAGAGACGTTTCACAAGTCCCGGATGAGTTCTGGACACCAGAATACGAGGTCCCTTCGGGGTATCCTTGACTTCAAGAATATACACCTTTATTCTCTCTGTCGGCTGGAAGGTTTCCCCTTTCACCTGTTCATTCTCACTTAATACTGCATCTGCCTTACCAAGATTGATGCTTACATTCTTGCCCATCACACGCTGTACAATACCGGTTACTACTTCTTTTTCTTTTCCATAGTATTCATCATACAGCACTTTACGTTCTTCCTCACGGATTTTCTGCAGGATAACGTTCTTTGCATTCTGTGTCGCAATACGTCCGAATTCCTTAGACTGGATCGGAACCTGTATCATGCCTCCAATTTCAGCTCTTGATGTGATCTTCAAAGCATCTGCCAGAGAAATCTCCATTGCAGGATCCTCTACGTATTCTACGATACTTCTGTCTGCATACACTGAAAAATCGCAGGTTTCCGGATTAATAGTTACATGTACATTGTCAGCTTTTCCAAAATGGTTTTTGCAGGCCTGGATCAGAGACTGCTCAATTGCCTCAAGCAGAGTATCTTTGCTGATACTCTTTTCCTTTTCAAGGATATCCAGTGCCTCCTTTAACTCTCTGCTCATTTTTTTCTTATCCTCCCGAATTAACTAAAACTCTATTGCGAGGCGTATCAGGGCTGTGTCTTTCTTATCAAAAACACGCTCGGTTCCATCCTCATCGATTGTCACACTGTTACTATCATATGCGGTCAAAATCCCGCAGAACTCTTTTTGCTTCTCGATTGGCCGGTAGGTACGGATTTCCACCAGTTTTCCCATGTTTCTCTCAAAGTCTTTGTCTTTCTTCAGCGGTCTGTCCAGTCCCGGCGAACTGATCTCCATGATATAACTGTCTTCGATAAAATCATTCTCATCCAGTTTGTCACTGAATGCTCTGCTGACTGTCTCGCAGTCATTTACTGTAATTCCGCCTGGTTTGTCAATGTATCCTCTCAGATACCAGTTACCTGCTTCCTTCACATATTCTACATCAACCAGTTCAAAGCCGTTAAGTTCTACGATCGGTGCCAGAAGTTCCTCTGCGCGCTTTTCATACTCTTCCCGTCTGCTCATTTTCCCACCTGCCTTTCCATGCAACAAATAAGAGTGGGCTCACGCCCACTCCTTTGTCAACAAGTTCTAATTTAGATGTATTGTAACACCAATTTCCGGCAATTGCAAGGCTTTTCCTGCAAAAACCTTGATTTTAGCGGATTTGTTGGTTTTATATACGTGGTTTTGTTCCTTTACTGTCCCGTTTGGACAGTTTTATCCTGTTGAGAACATAGGGTTTATCATGATAAGTAATGGTATATTCCTGGCGGCTTTCCAGAAGATATGCATGATCCAGCTTATCTCCTTCTGCCAGTTTCATTCCACGTACCCCGATAGATGTTTTCTTCATAGCAGAAATATCCTGTTTCTGAAATCTTAAGAAATATCCGCCTTCACTCTGGAATACCACCTGTTCCATTTCATCCGCAGAACCCACAAAGACCAGAGAATCCTCTTCAGCAAGTTTCGTAGACACAATCGTTCTCTTCGCCACATCAAACTCTGCACCACTCACCAGCTTGCACATGGATGCAGCAGTGACAAACAGAAGTGTATTTTCTTTTACAGATGCCAGTGGTGCTACATAGAGCATACGTTCCTGTGCACTGTCATAATTGCTCAGATTATCTGCCGGTGTCCCCTTATCCCTGAAACGAACCAGCGGAATATCTGCCACCTTGATACTGTGCATCTTTCCATTATCTGTAAAGATACAGATCTTATCTGTATTCATACAGTTAAACACATATTTGTTCTCTGCATTGGCAGCTTCTTTATTTCTCTCATATGCAGACTTATCAATGGTCCGCATATATCCGAAGCGGTCCATAAGGAATGTGACTTCCATTTCTTCCATCTTCTTTTCCTCATAGACAACTTCTTCTGCATTCTCGATCACTGTGCGGCGTTTCGTACCGTATTCTTTCTTGATCTGATCCAGTTCTTTCATGATCACTTCTGCCATGGAATCATAATTATTCAGGATATCTTCATAAATGGCAATGTTCTTCATTGTTTCTGCATAGTCTGCCTGAAGTGCCTCGATCTCCAGACCAATCAGTTTGTACAGACGCATATCCAGGATCGCAGCTGCCTGTTTCTCTGAGAAATGCAGCTTCTGCGCAGCTTTCTCGCTTGATTTGCTCTTGAACCTGATTCCTTCTGTCACACCGTCAACCAGGCATTTCTTTACCTGTTCTCTGTTCTTGCTTCCTCGCAGGATCTCGATGATCAGGTCGATCACATCACATGCCTTGATCAGACCTTCCTGGATTTCTTTCTTCTCCTGCTCTTTATTCAGAAGTGTGGTGTATTTTCTGGTTGTAACATCAAACACGAAATCCACATGATGCTCTATCACCTGTTTAAGACTTAGGGTCTCAGGTCTGCCATCTGCAACCGCAAGCATATTGACACCAAATGTATCTTCCAGCTTGGTTTTCTTGTACAGCATGTTTGTCAGGTTCTCCACATCAGCATCACGCTTCAGATCAAGAACAATACGGATCCCTTCTTTTGATGACTGATTTGAGATATCCACAATATCGGTTGTCTTCTTACTCTCCACAAGAGATGCAATATCATTCAGGAATTTTCCTATATTTGCACCTATCATAGTGTATGGAATCTCCGTGATCACAAGCTGCTGCCTGCCACCTTTGAGCTTTACTGTTTCCACCTTGCCTCTGACGCGGAGCTTTCCTGTTCCTGTCTCATAGATCTTGAGCAGGTCATCTTTATTTACCACCAGACCGCCTGTGGGGAAATCCGGACCTTTAAGATAGCGCATCAGTCCCTTGACACTGATGTCATTATTCTTCATATAGGCTTTTACCGCATCCACTACTTCACCCAGATTGTGAGGCGGAATGCTGGTCGCCATGCCGACAGCGATACCATCCGCCCCGTTTACCAGCAGATTCGGGATTCTGACAGGAAGTACCACAGGTTCCTTCTCTGTCTCGTCAAAGTTCGGCATAAAATCTACTACATTCTTATCCAGATCTTCGAGGAAGACATCCTGTGTCAGTTTCTCCAGTCTGGCTTCTGTATATCGCATGGCCGCTGCACCGTCACCCTCGATGGAACCGAAGTTTCCATGTCCGTCAACCAGTGTTTTGCCTTTCTTAAAATCCTGAGCCATTACCACAAGCGCTTCGTAGATAGAACTGTCACCGTGGGGGTGATATTTACCCATGGTATCCCCTACGATACGGGCACATTTTCTGTATGGTCTGTCATAACGGATACCCAGTTCATACATATCATACAGGGTTCTTCTCTGTACAGGCTTCAATCCGTCACGCACATCCGGCAGGGCTCTGGAAATAATAACACTCATGGCATAATCTATATAGGATTTCTGCATGACCTCCGCATAGTCGGTAGGAATCACATTCTCCTGTTTTGTTTCCATTTAATCTCTTTCCTCCATCTCAGACACATATCCATGTATCTGTCTTAATTTCCATATAACACTCCGGCGAAATCAGATGTCCAGCTCTGCATCCTGTGCATGCTCATAGATAAATTTCTTTCTCGGCGGGACATCGCTTCCCATCAGAATCTCTGTCACACTTGATGCAAGTCTCGCATCCTCAATCTCCACTCGCTTCATCATTCTTGTCTCCGGATTCAGAGTAGTCTCCCAGAGCTGCTCCGCATCCATCTCGCCTAGACCTTTATATCTCTGAAGAGTAAAGCTTCCCGGCTTATGGGCACGTCTGTATCTCTCCAGTGCCTTATCATCGTACAGGTATTCCTCCTGCCCCTTCTTAGGCATGACTTTATATAATGGCGGCATGGCAATATACACATGTCCCTCAGTGATCAGATCCGGCATGAAACGATAGAATAAAGTCAGGAGCAGTGTGGAAATATGCGCCCCATCCACATCGGCATCAGCCATGATCACAATCTTGTCGTAACGAAGCTTCGTAATATCAAAGTCATTTCCGTATCCTTCGGAGAATCCACATCCGAATGCATTGATCATGGTCTTGATCTCCGCATTGGCAAGCACCTTGTCAATAGTTGCCTTCTCCACATTCAGGATCTTACCTCTGATCGGCAGAATTGCCTGGTAATTACGGTTGCGGGCAGTCTTTGCAGAACCTCCCGCAGAATCTCCCTCTACGATAAAGATCTCGCACTGGGAAGGATCTTTCTTCTCACAGTTTGCCAGCTTTCCGTTAGAGTCAAAGGAATATTTCTGCTTTGTCAGAAGATTGGTCTTGGCTCTCTCCTCTGTTTTACGAATCTTTGCTGCTTTCTCTGCGCAGGAAAGGATGGTCTTAAGAGTCTCCAGATTTCTATCAAAATAGAGTACCATCTGCTCTCCTACAACCTTTCCGGTTGCGCGTGATGCATCCTGATTATCCAGCTTTGTCTTGGTCTGCCCCTCGAAACGCGGTTCCGGATGCTTGATGGAAACAACTGCTGTCATTCCGTTACGGATATCTGCACCTGTGAAGTTCGGATCCTTGTCTTTAAGAACACCAATCTCTCTCGCATAAGTATTCATGACTGTAGTAAATGTAGTCTTAAATCCGGTCAGATGAGTACCGCCCTCTGCATTGTAAATGTTATTACAGAAGCCCAGTACATTCTCACGGAATTCATTGGTAAACTGGAATGCCACCTCTACCTGAATGCCGTCTGCTTCCCCTTTCAGGTAAACCGGATCATGCAAGACTTCCGCACTGTGGTTCAGATCTTTGATAAATCCAATAATCCCATCTGGCTCATGATAGGTAATATCTTCAATCTCAGAACCTCTTTTGTCCTCAAAATGGATCGTCAGTTCCGGATTTAAGTATGCAGTTTCATGAAGTCTGCTCTTTACCTCTGTTGCTGAGAATCTTGTCTTCTCAAAAATCTCCGGGTCTGGCAGGAAATTAATACTGGTCCCTGTCTGTCTGGTCCTTCCCAGTTTAGGCAAAAGTCCATCTTCCAGTTCCAGAGTGGGGATTCCCCTCTCATAATGATCATGATGTACATATCCGTCACGGCTGATCTTAATATCAAGATATGTAGACAGAGCATTGACAACAGAAGAACCTACTCCGTGAAGTCCTCCGCTTGTCTTGTAAGCGGAATTGTCAAATTTACCGCCTGCATGAAGTGTAGTAAATACCAGTCTCTCTGCCGATACTCCTTTCTCGTGCATGTCTACCGGGATTCCTCGTCCGTTGTCTGTTACTGTACAGGAACCATCTTTCTCCAGAACTACATGGATCAGACTGCAGTATCCTGCCAGATGTTCATCTACTGCGTTATCTACGATCTCATAAATAAGATGATTTAATCCTTTTCGTGAAACACTTCCGATGTACATTCCCGGACGCTTACGAACCGCCTCCAGACCTTCCAGGACAGAGATGCTCCCTGCATCATAGGTGTTTTTCTTTGCCATGTCTGTTACATTTCCTTTCTTTCTATATATCAACATCAACCAGATTGCTTACTGCAAATCAGGAAATAATTTTTACGTTGCAAACGTTTGTTCGTATTATAACCGAATTTTTATTTTTTTTCAAGCCTAAACCTTCCTTGTCAATGGAATAAAACACAAAAAAATAATCAGAACCGAAATTCTGATCCTTTTCTGCCTGTAAGCCTGTTCTGTTATAATTTGAGTGCATTTATCTTATCATTGGTTTTTTCAACTGTCAACTTTTTCTTTCTATTCAGCTATAAATCTTCTGAACGCAAAAAATAACCAGAGCCTAAGCTCTGGTTAAATTCTCACTATTTTGTAGCAGCCAGTACGGGAATCGAACCCGTGTTTTCGCCGTGAGAGGGCGACGTCTTAACCCCTTGACCAACTGGCCATTTGTTTATCTGTCGTTCGCTCTTCGCTGTCGACTCGTTTAATATACACCATCTTTTTCTAAAATGCAAGTACTTTTTTAAAAAAATTTCAATTTTTTTATTTTTCTCGAATTTTTCGTTCAAAAAGCCCTGTATTTACGCGGCTTTTACCACAAAAAAGGGGTATTTTTTGTCCCAGAGAAGAAATGCCATAGCAGCTCCACCGCTTTCCATGGCATTTCCCAGTTATTTATTTCTGTTTCTGACTGTTTCTTATTCCTCTATATCCTCCGCAGGCTCTGCCGGAATGAATACGCGGGATTTCTTTTCTTCGTGTTTATGAAGTGCTGCTTTCTCAGTTGCCTCCATACAAAATTCCATCTGAGAATTAATCTGGGCTTTGCCTCGTTTATCCGGCTTCACATAAGTTCCATCCGGCTGCAGGATATGAGCTTTTACATTATCCTTAAACTCCAGATCAAGTACATGCTCCAGCTCTTTCTTAATCTTCTCATCTTCCACAGGGAAAACAATCTCTACCCTGCGGTCAAGGTTACGCGGCATCCAGTCCGCACTTCCCATATAAATTTCCGGGTTTCCACCATTTTCAAAATAGAAAATACGGCTATGCTCCAGAAATTCCCCTACAATAGAACGGACATGAATATTCTCACTGATTCCCGGCACTCCTACTTTCAGACAGCAGATACCCCTTACCAGAAGTTCCACCTGAACTCCACAGGAAGATGCATAATACAATCCTGCAATAATCTTCGGATCACAGAGGGAATTCATCTTTGCGCGGATCAACGCCGGGAGTCCTTTCTTCGCATTCTCTGCCTCACGTTCAATCAGGCTTAAGAACCTGTCCTTCATCCAGATTGGTGCTACGATCAGCTTATTCCAGCTTTTCGGTTCTGAATATCCGGAGAGCATATTAAATACTGCTGTTGCATCTTCACCGAAACGTTCATCGCAGGTAAAGATACCGCAGTCTGTATAGAGTTTTGCAGTGGAATCATTGTAGTTTCCGGTTGCCAAATGCACATATCGGCGGATTCCTGTCTCTTCCCTGCGCACAACCAGTGTGATCTTGCTGTGTGTCTTAAGACCTACCAGACCATAAATTACATGACATCCTGCCTTCTCCAGCTTCTTCGCCCATACAATATTATTTTCTTCATCAAAACGTGCTTTCAGCTCTACCAGTACGGAAACCTGTTTGCCGTTTTCTGCTGCCTGCGCAAGGGCAGCAATAATCGGTGAATTGCCGCTGACGCGATACAGAGTCTGTTTAATAGCCAGAACATCCGGATCTTTTGCTGCCTGACGTACGAAATTTACAACAGGATCGAAGCTCATATAAGGATGATGCAGGAATACATCGCCCTCACGTATCACCTGGAAAATATCCTTCTCATTCTGAAATTCCGGTACAGGTGCCGGCTGATATCTCGGTGTCTTGTAAGCATCAAAGCCATCCGCACCATATACTTTCATAAGCATGGTAAGATCCAGAGGTCCGTTTATCTCAAAAACATCTGCCTCTTTGATGTCAAATTCCGTTTTCAGAATCTTCAGCAGGCGTTCATCCATCTTATCCTCTACTTCCAGACGGATAACCTCACCCCACTGACGTTTCTTTAACTGGCGCTGGATCTCCACCAGCAGATCCTCTGCCTCATCTTCATCGATGGTAAGATCCGCATTACGCATAATACGGTAAGGATGGGCACATATCACATCATAACTCAGGAAAAGTTTGTCAATATTTCTTTCAATAATCTCTTCCAGCAGGATCACTGTGGTATCTCCATCCTTCTTTGACGGAATCTGCACCACCCTTGGAAGCACAGACGGAACCTGCACTGTAGCAAACAGAAGTTCTCCTGTTTTATCCTTTTTGCTGAGTTTATCACTCTTCTCCTTCTTGGAGATCAGAGCACCGATATTTAATGTCTTGTTTCTGATCAACGGAAACGGTCTGGAAGAATCCATCGCCATCGGTGTAAGTACCGGATATACATTATCCTCAAAGTATCTGTCTACAAATACACTCTGTGCTTCTGTAAGATTCTCATGGGCTGCCACCAGGTGCATTCCGGCTTTCTCAAGCGCAGGGATCAGAGAACGGTTCAGTGTATTATACTGTACATGAACCAGTTCATGGGTACGGACACTGATTTCTTTTAACTGCTCCTTGGCTGTCATTCCTGCAATGTCTGTTTTATGATATCCTGCATGTACCTGATCCTTAAGAGACGCCACACGCACCATAAAGAATTCATCCAGATTGGATGCGGTAATGCTTAAGAACTTCAGTCTGTCAAACAAAGGAAGATTTTTATCTCTTGCTTCACTCAGAACACGCTCATCAAATTTGAGCCAGCTCAGCTCGCGATTCACGAAATATTCTTTCTTTTCAAATTTTTCAAAGTCCATAAGTTCATCCTCCTTTACGCTCTGCCCTTGCGTCTGAGAACCAGACGAATGCCAAATACTTCTTCAAAAAATGCCTCTTTATCTTTCAGCAGTCCCAGTTCCAGGGAAATGTCCTGTGCAGAATCCACGATCATCTGCAGTTCTCTGTCTTTGAGCACTGCTTTGATTCCTTTTACTTTCTGATAATGACTTCTGTCCATGGCATTCGCCAGACGAAGGATTGCAGTCATCTTTACCACCTTGATATAGCTCTCTCTGTCTATAGCGATTCCCATACTGTAAAGTTCATCGTAATAAACAAACGCAGAATTATTGAATCTGACCGCACATGCGATCATCTGGCGCTCCATAGAGGACAGACCAATAATATCTGTAGACATAATAATCTGATAGGAACACTCGGAAACCTTTTCCATGCTGATATATTTGCCACAATCATGAAGCAGTGCTGCGATCTGCAGTAACAGACGCTCTCTTGTTCCCATACCATGAACCTTCTTCATACTGTCAAAGATATTCAGGCAAAGATTCATAGTTCCCTGGATATGGCTCTTACTGCTGGAATAGCGTTTCGCAATGTTCTTTGATGTAACCAGAATGTCATTCTCAAAATTGTGGACACTTTTGAGAAATTTTTTCTTCTCTGCAAAATCATAGGCAATTCCATCCAGCAGGGAAACACCTGGTGCCCAGAGAGACTCTGCATTGAAAATATCAATAAAATTTCTGCACACTACCATGGTCGGCACAACAAGGGATGCATATTCCGGATCAATCTCCATCTCCTGTGCCAGCAGGTCAACAGATTTTCCAACTGTATCCTCATAGCGTTTCATAAATTCTTCCCTTGTAATGATCCTGTCTTCCATTTCCTCCTGGAAGATCATATCTGTAATAAAATCTCCCATCAGGATCACATTCCTGATATCCTTATCCTTCAGATACAGACGCTGAAAGCTCATCAGGTCATTTCGGATAAATTCCTCAACCAGCTTGTCATAATGAATGGTTGTTTTCTCCAGTTCCTGCAGACGCTGGCGGATTCTTAAACTTCCCATTTTAAGTCCCTGGGTAGTGACCAGAGCATCCTTGTCAAAGAGGGAAACCTGAAGGCTGCCGCCGCCCACATCCAGGATCGCGGTGCCTTTCTGGATCATCTTTTTGAATCCCTTTTCTATAGCAGCAATTGATTTGTACCCAAGGAAATGCTGTTCTGCACTGCTTAGGATTTCAATTTTCATTCCTGTACGCTGATAGATCTGTTCAATGATCAGCAGCGGATTCACAAGTTCTCTGAATGCACTGGTGCCGCAGGCACGATACTCTTCCACCCCAAAGTCCTGCATCAGCCTCTTAAAGTCGTTCAGCACCTCACATAAAACATTCAGCATTTCTGAATCGATCTTTCCGTCAGAATAGACACCCTTTCCGATTTCCAGACTGTATCTGACATCATTCAGTTCACGAAAACCAATTCTTTTTGACATCTCAAAGATCTTCATGCTGACTTCATAAGATCCGATATCAATGGCTGCAAATGTCATGACTGCCATATGCGTTCCCCCTTTACCATTCATCTATTTGCTTTTTTATTCCTTCTCCACACCCAGCAGATGGTCGATAAACTGCTGTGCAGTTCGTCCTGTAAGTCCTCCATGGGAAAGCTCCCACTTATTTGCTTCCAGAAACAGTTCGTCCTCCGGCATGGTAATTCCGTTTCTCTCTGCGAGAGCTTTCACAATTGTCTGGAATTCTTTTTTGCTCGGTGCACCATAATAAATACGGACACCAAAACGATAAACCAGTGAAAGCTTCTCCTGCACTGTATCGGAGGAATGCAGATCGTCATCATCCATGATCTCCAGCTTGTCACTGGATTTCTCTCTTACCAGATGTCTTCTGTTACTTGTTGCATAGATCAGGATATTGTCCGGCTTCTTCTCCAGACCACCCTCGATCACTGCCTTCAGATATTTATATTCGATTTCAAATTCCTCGAATGACAGATCATCCATATAGATAATGAATTTATAGTTTCTGTTCTTGATCTGGGCGATCACATCATTCAGATCCTGAAACTGATGCTTATACACCTCGATAATACGAAGTCCCTCATCATAATAACGGTTCAGGATTCCCTTGATACTTGAGGATTTACCTGTACCCGCATCACCAAAAAGCAGACAGTTGTTTGCCTTTCTGCCTCTTACGAAAGCTTCTGTATTCTCGATCAGTTTCTGCTTCGGGATTTCATATCCGACCAGGTCTTCCAGTTTCACATGAGCGATCCTTGTGATCGGCTGGATCTCCACATTATCATTCTCATCATGGCCTACACGAAAAGCCTTATGTAATCCCAGCTTACCCACACCAAAATCCTTATAAAACTGTACCATATCCTTCATGAATTCCTCTGTGGACTCCGCTGCTGCCAGCGTTTTGCTCAGATCACAGATACGGTCTCTGATACGGGAATTAAACATCTTGCTGTTACTTCCGGTGTTGGTATAATCACCGAGAACCTTACAGCAGGAAATTCCAAATGCCTCATCCAGTACAGTCAGGTCAAAATCATACAGTTCTTTAAACACACCGAAATCATTCAGTGCCAGTTCATTAATACTTCCGTTGACAGCCCCTCTGATCTCACAGGCTGTACTGAATGCATTTTCATTATTTACCAGAAGAAATGTCAGATAACAGTGCCATAAATTTCCGGAAAATCCATAAGCGCCGGCAGTTTCCACCAGTCCGTTGGCACACTCAAAGAACAGCCCTTCCTTTTCTTTCAGATCAGGTGCTTTCTGTTCCCAGGCATTCATCAGTTCTGCCATTTTATCAAGGATTTCTCCATGTTCAAAGTTACGGTATAAGATGCATTCATTTAATCTAGCCATTTTTATTACTTCCTTCTTACCTTGTTGTTTTATCTTATTGTTCTGCTGTGAGTGGTATAATTATTTCGAAAACGATGTACCAGAGTGTGTTTGAAAAATGCTTTACGCAAAATATGCCGCAAAGTGGGACGTGCAGATTGTGGAAATGATTTTTAATAATTTCCCAAAATTCTCATTCTGTCAGCTTCTGCCTCAATTCCTCTCAGGGCATTCTTCACTGCACTGTCCTTTAAATTTCCCTCGAAATCAACAAAAAAACGGTACTGCCAGTTCTTCCCTGTGATCGGGCGGGATTCTATCTTCGTCATATTCAGTCCATTATAAATAATGTGAGACAGCATATTGTAAAGAGTTCCGCTCTCATGATGCAGTTCAAAGAAAATACTGATCTTATGTGCATCCTTCACATAGATTGGTTTCTTACTCACTATCACAAAACGTGTGGCATTCTGTCCGTTATAGCAGATATTCTCAGCCAGGATCTTCAGTCCGTAAAGCTCTCCTGCCTGTCTGCTGGCAATAGCTGCCTGCGTCTTGTCATTGTCTTCTTTTATCTTCTTGGCAGAACCGGCAGTATTTTCCATCTCTTTCTTCTTCCAGTCCGAATGAGATTCCAGATATTTTCCACACTGGGAAAGTGCCTGAGGATGAGAACATACCTGTCTGATATCCTCCAGTTCAGCATCCGGCAGTCCCAGAAGTACATGCTCCGGACGGATGATCTGTTCTCCTACAATGCTAAGCTCATACTCTGTAAGAAGATCATAAATATCAGCAACAATACCGGCAGTTGTATTCTCAATGGGAAGTACCGCATAGTCTGCTCTTCCCTCCACAACTGCTTCCATTGCATCGCGCCAGGTTTTTACATGAAAACTCTCAATATCGTCCTGGAAATATTCCCTCATTGCAGCATAGCTGTATGCACCTTCCACACCCTGAAAGACAACTCTTACATCTTTCAGCGGAAGTGCATCTACCATTTCCAGTTTCTCATCGTCCTCGATTCCATGCTCTGTGAGAAGCTGATACTGTCTCTTACGGCTGATCGCCATGATCTGCTGAAAAAGCTCCTGCGCACCAAGCTGATTAAATTCTCCATGCGCCTTACCTCTCAGGACCTCCAGCTTCTGTCTCTCTCTTTCCGGATCCAGAACCTTCTTTCCTGTTCGTATCTTATATTCTGCAACATCCTCACACACCTTCATTCTCTGTTCAAAAAGACGTATGATATCGCTGTCGATCTTATCTATTTCATTTCTGCATTCCTGTAAATCTATCATTTATGTTGTACCTTTTTACTTTCACAAATTCTCTACAATATCAGTCATCTCTCCGATAAAGGAAAGAGAACCAAAGGCAATGATCACATCCTGTTCCCCGGCAAGTGAAAAAGCCTCCTCCACTGCATCTTTAATCGTATCCATTGCCTGTACATTGGGATTGTATTCACTGACAGTCTTCGCCAGCTCTCCGGCAGGCAGCGCCCTTATATTATCCGGAGTCTGGATCGTAAGTATCCGGTCTGCAAAGTGCGCAGTTTTCTGAATCACACTTCTGTAATCCTTATCTGCAAACACTCCCATAATATAGATGATCCGTTTTCCCTTAAAATAATGCTCTATTGAAGCTGCCATCATATCCGCAGCAGCAGGATTATGAGCCCCGTCTACCACAAACAGCGGTTTTTTACAGATAACTGTAAACCGTCCGTTCCAGTTTACTGTGCGAAGCCCTTCTTTTTTCTGCTCCGCAGCAGTGGGAAAGCCCAGCTCATCCAATACTTTTAAAGCATTCAGTGCAACTACTGCATTTTCCTTCTGATAAACACCTGCCAGCGGAATCTCATACTCTTCACCCCTGTACCGGATTGTCTGTCCAAGGCAGCTTTCCTTTAGCACCTCTGCCTCAGAAGCATCTGCTATGGTACATTTTGCACCATGTTCTCTGCTGATCCTCTCGATCACCTGCATTGCTTCCGGCTTCTGTCTGGCAGTCACCACTCTGCAGCCGTCTTTGATGATCCCGGCTTTCTTCTCTGCAATCTGTGCCAGAGTATTTCCAAGAAAAGACATATGATCCATACTGATCGATACCAGCACTGCCAGCAGCGTATTCTTAATAATATTTGTGGCGTCCAGATTTCCGCCCATTCCCACTTCCAGCAAAACGAGATCACAATTCTCTTTTTTAAAGAACAGAAATGCCACCGCAGTCTCTATTTCAAATGCAGTGGGATGGGGATAACCATCCTTTGTCATAGCAGCAATAACATCAGACACCTGTGTAATATAAGCAGCAAAGTCCTCTCTGCTGATCCTGCTTCCCGAAACTTCCATCCTGCCTCTGTAAGAATACAGGGTAGGTGAAACATATCTTCCAATGCGATATCTCGCACCTGATAAAGCAGAATACAAAAAAGCAATGACAGAACCCTTGCCATTGGTACCGGCTACATGCACATATTTCAGATCATCCTGTGGATTTCCAAGACGTTTCATCAGCTCACGCATATGCTCCAGTCCCAGGACACTGGGAATTTCCCGGGTGATTTTGTCTATGTACTCCCGGCTTTCCTGATAATTCATAATAAACTCCTCTTATTTCCATGAGATCCCCTCCACACGTTCCTTTTGCGCATAAGGCACCTCATTGCTATAGTGTAATAACGTGTTCTCATTATATCCTACGTGTATGTTTTTTTCAAGGCAGGCAATACTAGAATCATAGAAATTTATACAGGAGCGTTACCTATGAAAAAAGCTTTTATTCTCTGCGGTCTGACGGGCTGGTGCATGGAAATCCTCTGGACCGGACTGCATTCCATCCTTTCAGGAGAACTTACCATGACAGGAAAAACTTCCCTTTTAATGTTTCCCATTTACGGATGCGGTGCCATCATCCGCCCGCTCTCCGGTAAACTTTCTGCTGTCCCGCTTTTTGTCCGCGGCTGCATTTATACTGTCGGATTTTTTTTCGTAGAATTTATCAGCGGTGCTCTTTTGCGCTGTTTTCATATGTGTCCCTGGGACTACAGCAACACTCCCCTGAATTACCGGGGACTGATAAGACCGGACTACGCTCCCCTCTGGTTCGGAGCCGGACTTTTTTTTGAGAAAATACTTGGAAAACTCTCTTGAAAAAAGCACCTGATTATTATATGATGTTAAGAAGGATTACGTAAACAATTCCTGAACTAGTAAAATATGGAGGTATGAAATGAGACACTTAATGAGTCCGCTGGATCTGTCTGTTGATGAGTTAAATACTCTTCTTGACCTGGCCAGCGATATTGAGAAACACCCTGATAAATACGCACATGTCTGCGATGATAAAAGACTGGCAACTTTATTCTATGAGCCAAGCACCCGTACCCGTCTCAGCTTTGAAGCTGCTATGATGAACCTTGGCGGTAAAGTTCTCGGTTTTTCATCAGCTGATTCCAGTTCCGCTTCAAAGGGTGAAAGTGTTGCCGATACAATCCGCGTTGTATCCTGTTACGCTGACATCTGTGCTATGCGCCACCCGAAAGAAGGTGCTCCGTTAGTAGCTTCTATGGCTTCTTCTATTCCTGTTATCAACGCCGGCGACGGTGGTCATCAACATCCTACCCAGACATTAACCGACTTACTTACCATCCGTTCCCTGAAAGGACGTCTGGACAATCTGACCATTGGTCTGTGCGGCGACCTGAAATTCGGACGTACAGTTCACTCCCTGATCGAGGCACTTGTACGTTACACAAATGTAAAATTCATTCTGATCTCACCGGAAGAGCTTCGCATCCCAAGCTATATCCGCGAGGATGTTCTGAAAAAGAACAATATCGAATTTCAGGAAGTAGAGAGACTGGAAGATGCCTTACCGGATCTTGATATCCTCTACATGACACGTGTACAGAAAGAACGTTTCTTCAACGAAGAAGACTATGTCCGCATGAAGGATTTCTACATTCTGGACAAACAGAAAATGGAACTTGCAAAAAAAGACATGTACGTTCTTCATCCGCTTCCACGTGTAAATGAAATCTCAACAGAGGTGGATGCAGACCCGAGAGCAGCTTATTTCAAACAGGTACAGTACGGTGTATATGTACGTATGGCCCTGATTCTCACATTACTGGAGGTAAAATTACCATGTTAAATGTTGGAGCACTTCGCGAAGGTTATGTATTAGACCATATCAAAGCAGGCAAGGCCATGACTATCTATCATGATCTGAAGCTTGATAAACTTGACTGCACCGTTGCCATCATCAAGAACGCGCGCAGCAACAAAATGGGTAAGAAAGATATCATCAAGGTTGAATGCCCGGTTGAGAATCTCGATCTTGACATTCTCGGCTTTATCGATCATAACATTACTGTAAACGTAATCAAGGACGAGAAGATCGTTGCCAAAAAAGAACTGAAACTTCCGAATCAGGTTGTCAACGTGATCAAATGCAAGAATCCACGTTGCATCACTTCCATTGAACAGGGACTCGACCAGATCTTTGTTCTTGCAGATAAAGAGAAAGAAGTTTACAGATGTAAATACTGCGAAGAGAAATACACAGGTAAACGCAATAAATAATAAAACAAATATCAAAAAAACAGAACGGAAGAAATCCGTTCTGTTTTTTTGTACGCAATCAGACCGATAAGCCGGGTTATGTCATTGGGTAATCATCTGTCTAGGCCTTACGTTGCCATAAGGCTCAAGCGACCCACCTGAAAGCACGACGGGCAGCCGTATCGCTTTCTATTCGGTCTTGCTTCAAATGGAGTTTACATGTGCCCGGCCTGTTACCAGGACGGCGGTAGTCTCTTACACTGCCTTTCCACCCTTACCTCAGCAAGTGAGGCGGTTTATTTCTGTTGCACTGGTCTGGGAGTCACCTCCACCGGACGTTATCCGGCATCCTGCCCTGCGAAGCCCGGACTTTCCTCGTCTGAACCCTTTCGTCTGTTCAGCCGCGATTACCTGGCCTGGTTGCGCAAGTGCTATTCTAGCACGTTTTTTTGCACTTGTAAAGAATTTTCATTCTAGTATTTTACACATTAAAGCAGCTTCCGCCGATAAATTCTCTTAAAATCGAATTATTCGGCACTGCCTCGCTTGGCACCGGAACAAAATATTCAAAGAACTTCAGCAGCCTCTTCGCCTCTGTATACTCCGGTTCGTCCTTGGCAATCCCAAACAAAAGCGGTTCCGCATATACTTTCAGGCATGCCAGTTCATAGATCAGCGCAGAATTAAACATTACATCTGCATCCTCCTGGAACGGAAAGATATTCTGTTCTTCACCTCTGCGCACAGACGGCCATCTTGCAATTGTCTCTTTCGCGGAAGTCCCTCTGGTGCGGGCATCTCTTACAATTCTGCGGATCAGACGGCCATCCGTAGTAGGAATCCTGTTATGTTCATCAATATTCAGCTGAGTCAGAGCGCTGAGATAAATCTTAAATTTGCTCTCCTTTGGCAGCGCATAGCTAAGCCTGTCATTCAATCCATGAATTCCCTCGATCACCAGAATATCGTCTTTATCCAGCTGCAGAAAATCACCTTTATATTCTCTGGTTCCTGTTTTGAAATTGAAAACCGGCATCTCTACCCTTTTTCCTTCCAAAAGCTCAAGCATATCTTTATTAAACTGCTCCACATCAATCGCTTCCAGACACTCAAAATTCTTTTCCCCAAACTCATCTACAGGAGTCAGGTGCCTGTCAATGAAATAATTATCCACTGCGATCGGATGCGGTTTCATTCCATGGGCAGCCAGCTGAATAGACAGCCTGTGTGAAAACGTAGTCTTTCCGGAAGAAGACGGACCTGCGATCATAACAAACTTCTTGTTTCCGGCTGTGGCAATCTCAGATGCGATTTCCGAAATCTTTGCCTCCTGCATAGCCTCCTGGATCAGCAAAATATCCTGGATACCGCCTCTGGTAACCTTTTCATTCAGATCACCGACTGTCGCAATATCCAGTTTATCTCCCCATTCCTGAGATTCCTTCTGCACACGAAAAATCTTCTCCCTCGGTTTAAATTCAGGTATCCGGTCCGGTTCATTCTGAGTCGGAAGCTGCAGTACGAAACCACCCTCATACAAAAACAGATCAAACGTCTTAATATATCCCGTATGGTTCGCCATAAAACCGTAGAAATAATCCTCAAAACTTCCAATACTGTAAAGATTCACCGCAGAGCTTCTGCGGTAATTAAACAGCTTCTCTTTGTCATACATATGATGCTTATGAAAAAGTGCAACTGCCTCACTAGTGCTTACACTTCGCTTTACAATGGGAAGATTCTCGTCCACGATCCTGTGCATCTGCGCCTTTACCTTATCAATAAATTCCTGATCCAGCGCCATAGGTCCTTTCATTGTAAAATAATAGCCACTGCCTACAGAATAATGGATCACTACACTGTCTATATTTTCCTGCCCTGCCACATCATAAATTGCTTTCAGAAGAATCAGACTTGCACTTCTGCAATAAGTTTTGTGTCCGATCGGATCTTTGGATGTCACAAATTCAATCTCACAGTCTGCCTTGAGATGCTTATGCAGTTCTCTCAGCCTGCCATTTACGATCACCAGCATTACAGGTGCATCCGTACTTCCTTCGTATTCCTTTACAATCTCACTGTAAGGAATCTTCTCAGGATATTGTTTTGTTATTCCCTGTATCGTAACGTTATACATTTTCTGTCCCATAAATCCTGCCTCCATTTCTGCTATACCGACAAGTAAATACAGTTATCAGCTCCGCCGCCAACAGGCAGATCAGCCAATTTTCATTTATAATTTCATTATTATATGGTAAGAACCCGTATCACAGAATCGTGTACGGGCTCTTTACCTCTGCACAGGAGATTTTCAGTTCCGGAAATGCCTGTGTCAGTTCTTTTTTCATTGCATCCATAAAAATATATTCTGTTCCATAGTGTCCGGCGTCGATCAGCGCCAGTCCCTGCGCAACCGTATCAATTCCTGTATGGTGGTCGATATCACCGGTCA
This sequence comes from Blautia wexlerae DSM 19850, assembly GCF_025148125.1. Lineage (NCBI taxonomy): Bacteria > Bacillati > Bacillota > Clostridia > Lachnospirales > Lachnospiraceae > Blautia > Blautia wexlerae. Next base: position 1,372,597 of record NZ_CP102267.1, on the reverse strand, counting down.
CATACACATCCGCACCGGCCTTAATGACATCCTTGATCATGCTCTTGCCTGATCCTGTACATACAGCAGCACATTTTACCATGCTGTCCAGATTCCCATAAACCTTTACATCATTTAACTTCAGAGACTCTTTGACAAGCTGTGCATACTCTCTCAGCGTCATTTCCCGGGGAAGTTTCCCAACTCTGCCAAAGCCCTGTACTTCCCCCTCTCTCTCTTCAGTTACGGAAAGGACTGTGGTATCATGCATCTTCGTATAGTCTGCACTCAGATCCGCCATACCCAGCACATCATAATTGGTATGCATCGCATAATAAACAATTCCTTTCTGTATCAGCGTAAGGATCTTTCTTCCTGTAAAGCTGTGATTATTGATCTTCTTAATTCCGGAAAAGATCATGGGATGATGGGTAATGATCATATCTGCCCCATCCTCTATGGCCTCACCCAGTGTTTCCTCTGTCAGATCCAGAGCCAGAAACACATGGCTGATCTCATTTGTATCATCTCCTGCGAGAAGTCCTACGTTATCCCAGTCCTCTGCTGCATCTGACGGGTACTTTTTCTCCAGCCAGGAGGTCAGTTCATATGCCTTCATATTCCTCTAAAGCAGCAATAACTGCCTGCTTTTCCTCCTCTATCTCGCCCGCACGCTTCTCTGCATTGGGCGCATTCTTTAATCTGTCAAGAATCTCATTGCGGATGCGAAGCTCTCTTTCCAGATACTCCCGCAGAACAGGATGCTTTCTTTCCAGAAGCATTCCTCCAAACCACTCATCTAAAGTATAAGGAGTATCTTCTGAAATATGCATCTTTTCTCCATGAATTACCTTCATCATAGGATAAAACTTGCCATCCTCCAGAACCATCTCCTCCTCTGTGATCTGCCAGCCGATTTTTCTGACAAATCTGCGAAAATGGGGGATATCTGACTGAGGCTGCAGGATCATTTCCCGAAAGCTCTCCCTGACCTCTGCCCCGTCAGTAAGAATCCTCTCCATGAGAGGGCCACCCATTCCTGCGATCACAAGAGTGTCGCCCTCTCCCGGTTTCAAAGCCTCAAGTCCGTCTGAAAGCCGGGTTTCTATGTATGCGTCCAGTCCATACTGAGAAATATGTTCCTGCGCTCTGGACAACGGGCCTTTTCTTACATCCATGGCAATCGCACCCGGAATCTTTCCATCCAGATAAAGCGAAACCGGCAGGTATCCATGATCGCATCCCACATCCACAAGTCTGTTTCCCCTGGTCACCAGGCCTGCTATTGCAGATAAACGTAATGAAAGCTGCATAACAGGCTCCTTAGTCCAGATAATCCTTCAGTTTACGGCTGCGGCTCGGATGACGAAGCTTGCGGAGCGCCTTTGCCTCAATCTGACGGATACGTTCTCTTGTTACATTAAATTCCTTACCAACTTCCTCCAGAGTTCTGGCACGTCCATCGTCCAGGCCAAAACGCAGGCGCAATACTTTCTGCTCTCTGTCTGTCAATGTGCTCAGAACCTCTACCAGCTGCTCTTTCAGCAAAGTAAATGCTGCTGCATCTGCAGGTACAGGTACATTGTCATCCTGGATAAAGTCTCCAAGGTGGCTGTCCTCTTCCTCACCGATAGGTGTCTCCAGAGATACAGGCTCCTGGGAGATCTTAAGGATCTCACGTACACGCTCTACAGACATATCCATCTCTTTTGCAATTTCTTCCGGCGTAGGTTCACGTCCAAGCTCCTGCAGTAACTGACGGGAAACGCGGATCAGTTTGTTAATAGTCTCAACCATATGCACCGGAATACGGATGGTACGTGCCTGGTCTGCGATTGCTCTGGTGATTGCCTGACGGATCCACCATGTAGCATAGGTACTGAATTTATAACCCTTGCGGTAATCAAATTTCTCAACCGCTTTGATCAGACCTAAGTTACCTTCCTGGATCAGGTCAAGGAAAAGCATTCCACGTCCCACATATCTCTTTGCAATGCTGACAACAAGACGAAGGTTTGCTTCTGCCAGACGTTTCTTGGCAGCCTCATCCCCATTCTCCATTCTCTTTGCAAGTTCGATTTCCTCTTCTGCTGAAAGAAGCGGAACCTTACCAATTTCCTTCAGATACATACGTACCGGATCCTCGATGCTTACACCTTCAGGAACAGAAAGATCGATCTTGTCAAGCTCAATCTCTTCTTCATCCAGCTTATCAATGTCTGCATCGTCATCATCCAGGATCATATCATCTGCATTACTGTCTGTAATCCTAAGCACATCCACTCCACTGGCTTCCAGAAAGTCAAATACTTTCTCCATCTGTTCAACTCCCAGTGGCTGGTCCTTAAAGAAGTCATTGATTTCCTGGTATTCCAGTACATTCTTTTTCTTTTTGGCAAGCTCCAGAAGTTCTACCAGTTTTTCACTGAATTTACCCATATTCATTTCCATATGTGCTCTATACCTCCATATAGTGTTTATATTTTATCCTTATTCAAAAGAAATATGCAGCTGCTGCCGCTTTCTTCCAAGCTCTTCCAGTTCTTTCTTTGCTTTTACAAGTTCCTGCAGTCCCTGTATATCTGTGGGATCCCAGGTTCTGTTTCTCTCTTTCAGACTCTCATCCTTAATCCTGATCACAGCATCCGAAAAAGCCCGGTTCTGTTCCTCCGGAGTCTCCAGATGGATCGTTGCATTAAAAAGAGATGAAACCTCTCTCTGCTCTTCACTGTCAATGAAAGCATTCATCAGCCTTGCAGGATTCACATCGCCATCCCTGTGCTGCTGGTAAAGCATCTCTGCCACCTGCCTGTACAGAGGAACCACGAAATCTGAAGGCTGGATATATTTTTCCACTGTGTCAAATATGCCCGGATAAGTTACCAGCCAGGTAAGCATCAGCTTCTGTGCTTTCTCTGCTGCACTCTCCTTCTTCTTTTGCTGACCTGCTCCCACAGGTTTAGGCTGAATTCTCTGCTCTGCCGGAGTTCCCTTCATCGCAAGAGCTCCGACTCTCTTTTTCAGATTCTCCACACTGATCCCACTGCTTCTGTAATCCTTTACGATTGCTTCTATATAAAGATTTCTCTCCAGTTCATCGGAAAGCTCCAGAAGCATCTGCGCACACCGCTCAAAGAAACGGTTCTGTCCCTGGGGTTCCTCCATTGGAAATTCCCGCTCTGCCATATGTATGCGGAACATAAAGCTGTCCATAGCCTGCTCCAGACGTTTCTCAAACTCTTCCGCTCCAAGTGCCTTGATAAATTCATCCGGATCTTTATGCGGCTTAAGATTTACCACTCTCGAAGAAACACCTGCTTCCCTCAGGATCGGAATGGCACGAAGGGCAGCCCTCACGCCTGCATCATCACTGTCATACAGAAGCAATACCTCCTGAGTGTAACGCTTCAGCAGACTTGCATGTCCGGAAGTAAGTGCCGTTCCCAGCGATGCCACCGCATTGGTAAACCCTGCCTGATGCATGGATATCACATCCATATATCCTTCACACAGGATCAGATAATTTTTTCTCGTGGTTCTTGCAACATTCAGCCCGTACAGATTCCGGCTTTTATCAAAGATCGTAGTCTCCGGCGAGTTCAGGTACTTCGGCTTTCCGTCACCCATCACTCTGCCTCCAAATCCGATCACGCGGTTATTCACATCCATGATCGGGAAAATAACCCTGTTCCAGAACTTGTCATACATTCCCCTGCGTTCATCCACATTGAACAGGCCGGAATCCCGCAGCAGTTCGTCACTGTAATTCTTTGACTTCAGATATTTGTACAGATCGTCACTGTACTTATCCGAATATCCCAGGCCAAACTTCCTGATCGTCTCCTCACTGAGTCCTCTGCCTGTCAGATATTCATGTGCCTGTCTGCCACTCTCACGACGCAGCTGATAATAGAAATATCCTGCTGCAAGCTTATTGATCTCCAGAAGGGCAGCTCGACGTTCTGCTTTCTTCTTTGCTTCTCCGGAATATTCAATCTTCGGAAGCTGCACCCCTGCCCTGTCTGCCAGATGCTTCAGTGCCTCCCCAAAGGTATAATTCTCATATTCCATCACAAAATTAAATACATTCCCGCCTGCTCCGCATCCGAAGCAGTAATACATCTGCTTCGCCGGTGTTACCGAAAAAGAGGGCGTTTTCTCATTATGAAACGGACAAAGTCCAAAATAGGTACTTCCTCTTTTGTTCAGCTTCACATACTGGGATACAACATCTACAATATCATTCTTCATCCTGACTTCTTCAATGATATCGTCTGAATAACGCATGCTTCGTCCTCCTTCTTGATGATTAATAGACTTCCCATGCTTTTGGTATGTAAATCTCCCGGAATTTCCTTATAGAATACTGGTCTGTCATTCCTGAGAGATAGTCACATACTGCCTGTTCCTTCTTCTCTCCACGCACGATCAGCTCCCTGTATTCTTTTGACATTGCTTCCGGGTATTCGACATAATATTCATATAACTCCGTCAGCATCTTCACTACCTTTTCCTCTTCCTTATGGGCTGCCGGATTCTCATATACATTCTGAAACATGAGAGCCCGCAGATCCATCATTGCCTCGTAGATCTCTGCTGACATCTTTATGGTATCCTGCTCAAGACTGTTCTCTATCACATCATGAACAAATGTATTGAGCCGCTCTCTGGTTGTATAACCGAGCAGCATCCGAAGCGTGACCGGAATATCATCCTCAGAAATAATCCCCGCCCGCTGTGCATCATCCATATCATGATGAATATAGGCGATCTTGTCCGAAAGTCTTACTACCTTTCCTTCGAGAGTAGACGGATTCCCACTGGTTCTGTGATTCAGGATACCATCCCGGACCTCCCATGTGAGATTCAACCCTTCGCCGTTCTTCTCCAGTACCTGTGCAACCCTGACGCTCTGTTTATAGTGGGCAAAACCATCTGGATTCACTGCATCAAGAGCCCTCTCACCTGCATGTCCAAAGGGAGTATGTCCCAGGTCATGTCCAAGTGCGATCGCTTCTACAAGATCTTCATTCAGTCTCAGTGCCTTCGCTATTGTTCTGGCAATCTGTGATACCTCAAGAGTATGTGTCAGTCTGGTCCTGTAATGGTCACCCTGGGGCGCCACAAAAACCTGTGTCTTATCCTTCATCCTGCGAAAAGCTTTACTATGAAGGATCCTGTCCCTGTCTCTCTGATAGACAGTCCGTACATCGCATTCTTCCTCCTGCCGCTCTCTGCCTCTGGAACAAAGACTCAAAGCAGCATAAGGACTGAGCATCTTTTGTTCACGCTGTTCCATGCTTTCTCTGATATTCATAAGCGATACCTCCACAAGCTGACAAAATACCTCTTATTAATTATATTCTACATAAAATTTCAAATTCCTCTTTTTTTCAAAAAAAAATTGAAATTTTTTTATATTTTTTTCAAAAAGGTGTTGACATTAGCTTTTACATTTGATATAGTATCACTTGTCGCGAGGGAGAGCAAAAGAATCCCAGAGAAATGCGATATGCGGAAGTGTCGGAACTGGCAGACGAGCAAGACTAAGGATCTTGTGAGCATTGCGCTCGTGTGGGTTCAAGTCCCATCTTCCGCATTTAAAGAATGAGGAACTATGAGAAGTCATGGTGCCTTATTTTTTTATTCTTTTTTCTACAATAATTCTTTTCTCAGGTAACCATTTTCCGGTCCCCTGCATAATTTATCAGGAAAGCATTATCTACAGGAGCTTGTATGGCTTTTTATCATATGCAGATGCAGCAGGAAAATATAGATACAGGACAATATCAGGTTACCGTATCAGACCGGCTGAACAATCGTCCCATAGAAAACGCACGCGTCAGAATCTCCTACACAGGAGCACCCGACAGTACCATTGAAGAAGTGGCAACAGATTCCTCCGGACGCACTCCTGTTATCGAACTTAAGGCTCCACCTCTGGAATACAGTATGGAACCGGTTGAACAACAGCCCTACTCAGAATATACCATTCAGATCGAAGCAGAAGGATTTGAACCAAAAGAAATCGCAGGAAGCCAGGTATTAGCAGATACTTTATCCAGACAGCCAACAACGCTGAATGTCATGGAATCCGGCGAAACTTTCCAGAGAATTGTAATTCCTCCGCATACGTTGTTCTATGAATATCCTCCCAAAATCGAAGAAGCCGAGATAAAACCAATAAATGAAAACGGTGAAATTGTATTAAGCAAAGTCGTTATCCCTGAATATATAGTGGTACACGACGGACCTGTCAACGATTCCGCTGCAGGCAATTATTATGTACGCTACAAAGATTACATCAAAAATGTAGCCAGCAGCGAAATCTATGCCACCTGGCCCGACGACACCATCCGGGCAAATATTCTGGCTATCATGTCTTTTACTCTGAACAGGGTTTATACGGAATGGTACCGGAACAAAGGTTATGACTTTACAATCACTTCCTCCACTGCCTATGATCACAAATGGATCTATGGCAGGAATATCTTTGCCAGCATTGACCGCATTGTAGATGAACTGTTTGAGAATTATCTTTCCAGACCAAATGTACGTCAGCCAATCCTTACTCAGTACTGTGACGGCAAACAGGTACAATGCCGAAACAGAGGCTGGATGACACAATGGGGAAGCAAGGCACTGGGCGATCAGGGATACTCTGCCATTGAAATCCTACGGACTTTTTACGGAAATGATATGTATATCAATGTGGCGGAAGCAATCTCCGGCATCCCCGCCTCCTGGCCAGGATATGATCTGGATATCGGTGCATCTGGAAATAAGGTAAGACAGATTCAGGAACAGTTAAACACAATCGCAGAAGCTTATCCAGCTGTCCCTGTTGTCACCGCAGATGGAATTTACGGACCTGAGACCCAAAATTCCGTCAGGATTTTCCAGAGCATTTTCGGTCTGGACCAGACAGGAATCGTAGACTATCCAACCTGGTACAAAATTCAGGAGATCTACGTGGCAGTCAGCAGGATTGCTGAGTTGCGTTAGGGTTGTAGCAAAAATATACGTAAAATGGCTGCCTCACCTACTGATATGTTATCTCACATATTTACCGGATTGGCAGCCGTTTTATTACCCTTACAACAGATATCACCTAAAAAAAGAAGCAAATTCATCTATCGATTCAGCAATATAATAATAGCTATCTTCGCTTGAACTCCAATAATATACTTTTCCATTCTCATTATTTACACAATAATAATTATCTCCCGAAGTCAGTACCACCAGCTCTGCTGGGGGTTTGAGATTGTTTCAATCATGTACCTCGTCCGCAAGAGCATATAGCTGTTCCAATGTATAATCTGTCTCCTGTTCCAGCGTCATTTCCGCACCTTTTGTCACGATCAGATGTATCTCTATTATTTCTTTATACTGCTGCAGTTGTTTCAGCAATTCTATTGTAAGGGGCGCTCCGGAAGCCCCACTCATACCGATGATAAGTCTCTTTCTCATTTTTCTTCCTTTCCTGACTTTTCCGTTCATATTAAAGTATGTTTAAAAAATTTTCCAACAATTTGCACAAATTATACCCGTTCGTTTCCTATTTCCTTCGCAATTCTTCTTTTCACATGGATTATTCCAACAAAGAATACGTAAGAAAGAATCCTGTCCAAAAGACTGTTACATCACAGAAACATTGCAGAATAATCTTCTATGATATAAAAAGTTCCCCTCAGTATCACAAATAATAATCACTGAGAGGAGCTGTAATTTCAGAACAGCAGAGCTGTTTTCTTATTAAGATATCTTCTTAGATTAAGAATTTTCTTTCCCAATCTTAACTTTACAATGTTTCCGATAACAGGCAATGCCATAATTTACAATATTCTTCATCCCGTCACTCTTTAACCTTGCAGCATACTGACGTTGTTCAATCTGTTTCAGAGCTTCTGTACAAGCTGCCTCCATTCTGTCTTCCTGAGCATATTTCATCTCGATCACCACTCCGACACGATTCTCCGGAACTTCCAGTAAAATATCACAATAACCTTCACCAGATTCTATATTCGACCAGACAGCCCAGTTCTCCATATGACTTAGCAGCCCCAGCAAAACTCCATGATAAAAATTTTCTTTTCTTCCCTTAACTGCCGTATCCCGAATACTGATTGTATTCCATAAATAGTCGTTAAACAAATCTTCTATCGTTTCTGCATCTCCATCTGGAAAAGCCATGCATAATTTATCAAGCTTCTTTACATCCTCAGATGACTTTTCCTGAAACCATTCCCTGATCTGAAGTTCAAACAATTCTTTAATTTCTCTGTTAGGAATTGCCAGACGTAACTTTCTGCTGTCTATTCTTTCACGTTGTGTTAAATACCCTGTTGTAAAAAGTATACTCCAAAGATTCTCAATGGATTTATCCAATTCATTATATGTCAGTTCCTGTTTTATTTCTTTTATAACCGTTTCTCCCGAAATCAGGTTTTCGATTTCATCTCTCGTCTGTTTATTCGCTTTATCTATAAAACGACTCACAATGCTGTTGCTGCTGGTATTAGACCAGAAATCTTCTGGTATCGCATCAGGATCTGCACATAAATTTCTGCAATAACTGATCACGTCCCAAGGACAATACACTGCTTTCTTTCCAAACTGATAACCATCATACCATTCCCTGATTGTTTCATGGTAGTCAGAAAGCCCAAAATATTTCAGCATTTCTGCGACCTCATCATCTGTAAATCCAAAGAACTCATCAAACTGTACACTCGTAATCGAAAAAACATTAAAATTGTTTAATCCTGTAAAAATGCTTTCCTTCGCAATTCTCAGGCATCCCGTAAGTACTGCAAAAAACAGGCTCGAATTTGTCTTCAAAACATTTCCAAACATGTTTCTGATCAAAGATACCATCTCGTCATAATATCCATACTGGAACGCTTTATCTAATGGCACATCATACTCATCAATCAAAAGAACCGCTTTTTTTCCATAATGTTTCTCCAGTAATACAGTTAATATAAGCAGCGCCTTCTCCATTGTGGCATCAGACATTTTGAAATCGCCATGATCATCAACGACAGTCAATGCTTTATAAGAGTTTTTTTCTTCCTCTGTAAGGCGGCTGCTCTCTGCCAGAGCACTAAGTCTCCACGCCTCCATTCCCAGAGTATTCTTCAGCGATTTCCGGGCTGACTCAAAATTTAATCCCTCCACATTCTTCAATGTAAGCGAAATTACCGGAAACTTTCCCATATATTCTTCACACAGTTCTTTTTCACGGGATACCTTCAGTCCATTAAACAGCGATTTATCACATCCGATTTCCAGAAATGACTGCAGCATATTCATATTCAGAGATTTTCCAAAACGGCGAGGACGTGTAAACAGATTCACTTCTCCCCAGTTATGAAGAAGTTCTGTTATCATTTCTGTTTTATCCACATAGTAAAAATTATGCCGGATTATTTTTTCAAAACTATCTATTCCAATTGGCAGTTTCTTTCTGTTCCGCATATTTTTCATCCTCCTTCATTACCAGATTTTGCAAGTCAAACGGATATTCGCAATCCGCATTCGGTTAAAAAATTCCCCGAAAAACAGCTTCCCTGATTTTAGATAATGATAACATGAAACATTTGTAACGTAAAGCAGGAGTTACTGCCACTTCGAGCCCGACTAAGCCAGAAATAATAACAGCAATTTTTATTTCAGACAGGAATTATTTATGCTAAAATATACCTAATTATAACAATTCCGACGTAATTTCCTAAGCATAACAAAACAGCAGCCATTGCGGTACTGTTTAGAGTATCTCACAATGGCTGCCTGTCTGATATCACAATTTCATTTGTTATTTCTTATACCAGAATTTCTTACATTTCACCAGTACCTTTCCATCCGGAGCATCTGTCATCATTCCAATTTTGAACCTGTAATTTTTTATCTTTCCGGCCGGAATATTTACATTGTAGGTTTTGGTCGGTGTTGCAGTTTCATCCAGTGGTATCTCAAAATACATCGTTACCTTTGTAATCGTATAACTGGAAGTGTTCTGCATACGGGCAGTTATATACAGCTCTCCTGTGTTCGGATTGTACTCATATCCCTTGTAGCTGACTTTGAGCTGGTTTAGCTTAGGTGTCGCTGACTTATACCAGAACGATAAGCATTTTACCTTCGGCGCTTTATATGGCTGCTGAGTCATTTTTCCAATATAAACCGTCTTATTCACTGTCTTTCCGGGATTAATCGTTACACTGAAGGTCTGGGTTATGGTTCCATCCTCCATAATAGGTATCTCATATCCCATCTTCACTTTTGTAATCGTGTAACTCGAAGTATTTTTCAGACTCAGCTTCAGATATAACTTTGCTGTATCATTGTCATATTCGAATCCTCTGTAGGTTACTTTAAGCTGTTTGGCAGTTGGCTTGGCAGCAGCCGATGCTACCTTTGGGAAAAATAAAAGTGCTGCAACTGCCGCCAGAAGAAAAAATACCAGATAACTTCTACATTTTCCTGCAAATCGATTTTTCATACTCATAAAAATCTCCTCCTCTCTTGATGTGCCATTATAGTTTCAGGCAAATATCAGGAAATACTTTTGATACACCTGATATTTTTTTCAGATTTATTATATATTTACAATACAATATCAGGAAGAAATTTTCTATTAACTATTGGTTAGTTTTTTATAAGCGCCATTACAGTCATCTATAACTTTGATTGTAATTGACCTAAAAAGAAGCAGATCTCCGTTTCTGAACTCAGAAATGAAAATCTGCCAGCTTAACTTATGATACTAACGGCAGTACGTAAGTCACCCAGAACCATGACATAGGCATGATCAGCACCATCGCCGGTATCATGTCCGCAGTTGGGAAGTTCTTCAGCTTCACCATACGAAAACCGGTTGCAAGCATCAGAAACCCGCCACAGGCTTTAAAGTCATTGATCATGCCCGGCGTAGTCAACGGAAAAATCGCCGTTGCTGCAAAGAACAGGATCAGGAAAATAATCACCTGCGGAATGGCGATCATACACACTACCATTCCCAGGCTGCAGGCAAAAATAGCTGCTGTAAATAAATCCAGAATAGATTTGGAGATCAGCACTGAATGATCCCCGCTCATTCCGGATACGATAGAGCCATAGATCCCTGTTCCGCTTGCACAGAATAATACGATGATCGTCACCAGTGTATTCATAAACTCATCCTCAGAAAGCTCTGAATTTGAATTCTTGATAAATTTGCCGATCACACGCTGCATAACACCGGCACCGGCATTGATCCTTTCTCCAAGATGAATCGCAAGTCCGATTCCCGTACCGATCACAACAGAAAAAATAACCGCCGGCATATTTTCCATCAGACCGATGGTGCTGATTCCCATTCCCATAGAGCATACCCCGAATACAAGAGTAATATCCTCTTTGAATTTCGGACTTAATTTGTGCCCCACAAGAGTCCCCAGGATTCCGCCGATAACTATGGATAATGCATTGATAATTATTCCAATAGGCATAACCTTTTTCTCTCTCCTTTATCTTTATCTTTTTTCTTCTTCATAAATATTATACCCATCTCTGCCATTCTGTTTTGTCTTATATAGTGCAGTATCTGCATTTTTATACAGATCAAGATATCCTGTTCCATGTTCCGGAGCAAATGCCATTCCGGCACTAATGGTAATATTCTTTCCATTCATTTCCGGAAATGTTAATTCTTTAACTTTTTTTATCAGACTTTCGATTCTGGAAACAGCCACTTCTCTGCTGTCCGTTTTTCTCATAAATACTACAAATTCATCACCACCGATCCTGCCGACAATGTCTCCTTCACGAAAATGCTCATGAAGCACTTCACCAAATTTGTGCAGGACTTTGTCCCCTGTAATGTGTCCATATATATCATTTACTTCCTTAAAATGATCCACATCCATGATCACAAAAGTTCCCGGTTCCTGCGGGTGTTCCTGCAGAACATTATGGATCCGTTCTTCTGTACTTCTCTTATTGTACGCGCTGGTCAATGCATCTGTCTCGGCTGCCTGAATAAGCTGTTTATTCTTTGATCTGTTCTTAACAAATCCCCAAAGGAACAACATGCTTACCATAACACAAAACCCGATTGTAAAAATCAGTTCATATTTTCGTACAAAGTTATAAGATTTCTGCGCTTCAGAAACAGGGATAACATAACAAATCATCCAGTCATTCAATCCCATATCTGTATAGGCCAGATAACGGTCTGAATTATAATCATTTCCAATTCTTATTTTCATCAGTCCATCGGCACCCACTGTAAAATCTTTTTTCACTTCTGTCAGGGACGAATCAAAAATAAGTGTCTGATCATCATAAAATTCAAAGAAGTTATCGCCATATTCAATCTCATGATAGGCAAAATCACCATCATACGCAATAATCTCACCATCACTGGTAGTAATCAGTGTATATCCTACATCTTCAAAGAAATCGTTAAACAGCATACGGCTTAATGCAGTTACGTTATAAGAACCACCCAGAACTCCTATCACTTTTCCGTTTTTCCAGACCGGTACGCCCAGAATTACACGGGTTTCTTTATCTACGCTGCTCTCCAGTGGATCGCTTAGTGTTTCTTTTCCCTCCATTCCTTCCTTAAAATATCTCCTCAAAGATACATTCTTCTCTGCTCCGTTATCATAATGAGCCGTACCATCTGCTTCAATCAGTGCTGTACGCTCTAAAGCAGTTTCCTCTTCAAGCGATATTAACATTTCCATATTTTCATCCGACACAAGTTCTTCGGATTTTCCAATCTCTTTTGCTATACCCCTCAGATATCCATAATGAATATCCAAAATTGCTTTAATATGTTCACTCTGTCTGGAAACATTCGTCTTAATTACTTTCTGCGAGTTACGCTCAATAGAATTCTGCGTGCATACCAGAAATATGCCCAGACTTACTGCTACCGCACACACAAATATAAGAGCAGCAGCTACATACTCAGTGATTTCATTTTTCTTTCTCATAAACATCTCCTTTCACCCCACATTTTTCTGTTTGTCTTTTGTTGGGTTACATTATACACACACTTTCCCGAAACTGCGTTCAAAATACTTTCACTGTTAATCCTCTGTAACAGATTTGTGTAATACATATATCTGTCGCTTAAACCTTCAGGACAATTTTAATATATCAAATCGAACTGTGAAAATCCAGATAAATCGTCAAATTTTCGTCAAAAAAAGACAGACTCTCTATTTTCTTTCAAGATATCTGTCTTTTTAATCATATACATTACATTGGTTCTAAAGTGTGTTTAAAAAATGCTTTACACAAGATATACGTCACATTTTATGGGAGATTTTTTCAAACCCACACTGGTATGCCAGATGATCAGATCAGCTTAACAATATCATTATACATAACAAATACCATCAGCGCCATCAACAGCATCAGCCCTGCGAAATGGATGCCGCCCTCCACCTGTCTGTTAATCGGTTTTCTGCGGATTGCCTCTATGACAAGGAATACCAGCCGTCCACCGTCCAGTGCCGGAAACGGAAGGAGGTTCATAACTCCAAGGTTTGCAGAGAGCAGAACTGCCAGATTAAGCATATTCATCCACAGGATCATGGTTCCTTCGCTTTTGCTTTCCTCATACGTAGTTCCGATTGCATCCACAATTCCGACCGGACCACTCAGATCTTTCATTCCAAGCTTTCCGCTGACCAGCTCTTTCAGGCTGAGAATCGTTGTACGTACCATATATTTTACTTCTACGGCACCATATTTGACTACATTCAGCCCTTTTGCTTTTTCAGAATACATATTGTAGGTAAATCCTGATTCTGCCGTACGGTATTCTTTTGGTGTAACCGTAATATCATATTCCTGTCCGTCCCTGGAATAGGTAATCTTTACAGACTTTTCTGTCAGCGGATTCTCCTGAATATATTTCTGGTAATCTGCTGCATTTGTAATCTTCACTCCATTAATGGATGTGATCACATCTCCCTGCTGAATCCCTGCTTCCTGCAACGGCATTCCATCCATTACAGATTCCACTGTCATGGCAGAAGTATCATCCCCGTTGAAATTGCAGCCCAGAAGGTATCTCACATTTGTATCCGACTTATAGGAAATGTCCATCTTCTTTCCATCACGCTTAACAGTCAGGTTAATGGTATCTCCCTCTTTCAGCTGGTTCAGATAGGAATATACATAGAGATCTTTTCCCAGATCAATGTGATATCCCTGATAACCGGTAATAATATCTCCCTCTTTCAGTCCTGCCGCCTCAGCCGCAGAACCTTCCTTTACGGAAAGAACTCTGGATGGTTCATATCCTACAGCACCTACAATGATCACAGACAATACAAATGCCATGATAAAGTTAAATACCGGTCCTGCGGCAACTACAGAAATCCTGCCCCACACAGACGCACTGTTAAAAGTTCCTGGTTCATTCTCTATGTCCGTATCCTCCCCCAGCATGGCACAGGAGCCACCGATAGGAAGAAGTTTCAGTGAATATCTGGTATCTCCTTTCTCAAAACTGTAAAGTCTTGGTCCCATTCCCAAAGAGAATTCTGTGACCACGATCTTATTCAGCTTTGCAAAAAGAAAATGTCCCAGCTCATGAAAGAGAATGATTGCACTGAATATGACAATTGCAATAATAATTTTCAATCTACCACCTGCTTTCAATCCAACGATAAGTTTCTTTCTCAATCTCCAGAATCTGATCCAGGTCCGGATCCTTTACTGCTGTATGTCTGCTCATAGACTGCCCGATAATCTCGTAAATATCCAGAAAGCTGATTTTTTTCTGAAGGAATTTGCGGACTGCCAGCTCATTTGCAGCATTAAAAACGGTTGGCATACTGCCGCCTGCCCTTGCCGCTTCCACCGCCATTGGAAGACCTTTAAAAGTTTTCCTGTCCGGCTCCTCAAAGGTGATCTGCTTCAACATATGAAAATCCAGTCTGTCGCCTTTTAAAAATCTTCTGTCCGGGTAGCATAATGCATACTGTATCGGAAGTCTCATATCCGGTGTTCCAAGCTGTGCCATCACTGCACCGTCCTCGAATTCCACCATAGAGTGGATAATACTCTGCGGCTGAACCACAACCTGAATATGATCCAGATCTACATCAAAAAGCCATCTGGCTTCCATAACTTCCAGACCTTTATTTACCAAAGTTGCAGAATCCACTGTAATCTTCTGTCCCATTACCCAGTTCGGATGCTTCAGCGTATCCTCCAGAGTCACCTTCTCCAGATCTGCTATTTTCTTTCCGCGGAAAGGACCGCCGGATGCAGTGATGAGCAGTTTATGTATCTGCTCTCTTTTCTCTCCATGAAGTGCCTGGAAAATAGCACTGTGCTCGCTGTCTACAGGCAGGATCTGCACACCGAACTGCTTTGCCAACGGCATGATCAGATGTCCGGCTGTTACCAGTGTTTCCTTATTTGCCAGAGCAATATCCTTACCTGCAAGGATTGCTTCCATAGTTGGTCTGATTCCTATCATTCCTACGATAGCGGTCACCAGAATGTCTGATTCTTCCATTCTGGCAAGTTCGATAAGACCACCCATCTGGCTTACGATTTTTACATCCAGATCCTGCACACGTACTGCCAGATCTCTGGCTGCCTCTTCTTTCCAGACTGCAACAAGTCTGGGATGAAATTCACGTATCTGCTTCTCCAGCATTTCTACATTGCTGCCTGCTGCAAGACCAACTACTTCCAGGTCATCATTTGCACGTATCACATCCAGTGTCTGTGTTCCGATCGAACCTGTAGAACCTAAGACTGCTACTTTTTTCATATTGTACCTCATTTCAATACTTATACAACAATTTTATAAAATTACTTCTGACCTGACAGTTCTCATATCAGAAAATACTGTAAACATGTATATCAGAAGAATATATGCTCCGTTAGAGCGCGTCTGAAAAAGGCTTTCTGCAAGATGTGCGTCACAATTTATGGGATATTTTGCCCGGATGAGGGCGCCGTAGCGGGCTATGGCAACTGAATTCGGGTGAAATATCCCGCAAAGTGGGGCGTGCAGATTGCGGGAATGATTTTTCAGACACGCTCTAGATCTCAATCATCACAAGAGAGAGGAAATAAATAACCGGTGCTGTGAAGATCACACTGTCAAATCTGTCAAGGATTCCTCCATGTCCCGGAATTAATTTTCCATAATCTTTAATCCCCTGATTTCTCTTGATCGCAGATGCAGCCAGATCGCCTACCATGGAAATCAGCGCTCCGATTGCACAGATCACAGCATATTCCAGCATCGGTCCCTGAGTGGCTGCTGCATAGATCACACCAAGAAGTGCAGCTCCTGCCACACCACCCACAGCTCCCTCCACAGATTTCTTAGGGCTGAGGACAGGTGCCATTTTATGTTTACCTATCAGCATTCCCACACAATATGCGCAGGTATCACATCCCCATGAGCACAGAAAGATCAGCCATACGTGGAACTTTCCACCGGGAAGCTCTCTGGTAAGATAAATAAACGACAACATAACTGCCACATACACAATACCAAACAGTGCAGGCATTACCTGCCCTGCCTCATAGGTTGGATAAGTGAACACGTATACAAACATGAGCAGCACAAGTCCGAAAATGATTGCCAGCACTCCATACCTCTCAAAATCAAGCAGTACTGCCAGATAATATAATACTGCGCCTAAATAGCCTGCTACTGCCAGCAGATTTATCTTCTCATCCTGCACCTTCATTGCTCTGTACAATTCTCTCATTCCAATGAGAGAAACCGCAAGAAGTGTGAAAAACAGCACATAATCACCGCTGATAATAGTGGCAAGCGCAATAATCACAAGCAGGATTCCGCTTAAGAGTCTTGTCTTAAACATTCTTTACTCCTCCTTAACTCCGCCGTATCTTCTGTCTCTCTGATTATATTTCTCAATAGCCTTAATCAGCTCTGCTTTATTAAAATCCGGCCATGCCACATCTGTGAAATAAAATTCTGTATAAGCCATCTGCCATAACAGAAAATTGGAAAGTCTCAATTCACCGCTTGTGCGGATCATCAGATCCGGATCAGGGATTCCTGCCGTATCTAGGTAATTGTCAAAAACATGCTCATCAATTTCTTCCGGCTTTACTTTTCCATCTGCAGCATCCTGAGCAAGTTTGCGGATACCTCTTATGATCTCATCTCTGCTGCCGTAGTTCAATGCGATTTGGAAATAGATTTCATCATATTTCTGAGAATATTGTTCCAGACGTGCAATACTTTCCTGAATATCCTGATCAAATGCCGAAACCTCTCCGATCACCCGGACACGCATTTTGTTCTTATCTGCCAGTTTAATACATTTTTTCAGATAACTTCGGAACAGTTTCATCAGACCGTCCACCTCATCTTTGGAACGTTTCCAGTTCTCTGTGGAAAAAGCATATACAGTCACATATTTAACTCCCAGCTCCTTCATATAGTCACAGACTGTTTCCAGATTTGCACAGCCCTTCACATGTCCGTAGCTTCTGGGCATTCCCTTTGCCTTCGCCCAGCGTCCATTACCATCCAGAATAATGGCAATATGATTTGGTACATTCATACTCTTGTTTCCTTTTCTTATCCTGTTATTCCTTTAACCTTACTGTCTCATCATAATGAACCACAGTTTCCGGTCCATTATCTCATTCAGATAAAAAGAGAGCCCGCATTCATGGAGCTCTCCTTTTCGTTTCCCTTATACGGTCATGATTTCTTTGCTCTTTGCATCCACTGCCGCATCAACTTCTTTGATATATTTATCTGTGCTCTTCTGGATTTTCTCCTCAAGTTCTTTGATCTCATCCTCAGATACATCCTGTTTTGCAAGTTTCTTAAATGCATCATTTGCATCACGACGAATGTTGCGGACTGCTACTTTGGCTGCTTCGCCTTTTTTCTTGACATCTTTAACCAGTTCCTTACGGCGTTCCTCTGTAAGTTCCGGGAATACAAGGCGGATTACTTTACCATCGTTGCTTGGATTTAATCCAAGGTCAGAGGTAAGGATTGCTTTCTCAATTCCTTTGATCAGGCTGCTTTCCCATGGCTGGATCTGGATCATACGAGCTTCCGGGACAGTGATATTTGCCACCTGCTGAAGAGGTGTCGGAGCTCCGTAATAATCTACGGCGAGTTTGTCAAGGATATGCGGGTTCGCACGTCCTGCACGAATTGTAACCAGTTCGCTCTCAAGGCTTGCCAGTGTCTTTTTCATCTTCTCTTCATATTTCTGAATTCTCTCATCCATTAGGTTCGTCTCCCTCTTTTCATAGTTTTTATATTACACTTTCTCTGTAAACTGACTTATAAGCCTTACTTATACAGTAACCTTAGTTCCGACAAATTTGCCATGTACTGCATTAATGATGCTGTCTTTTTCATCCAGTGCAAATACCAGCATCGGCATCTTCTGTTCCATACACATGATCGATGCTGTCAGATCCATAGCTGCCAGTTTCTTTGCAACTACTTCTTCAATGGAAATTTCATCATATTTTACTGCATTCGGGTTTGTCTTCGGATCACTGTCATAAATTCCGTCAACAGCTTTTGCAAGAAGGATTGCTTCTGCTTCGATCTCTACTGCGCGAAGTACAGTGGCTGTATCTGTGGAGAAGTAAGGATGTCCTGTACCGCCTGCAAAGAATACGATCTTGCCCTGTGCAAAGCTTGCTTCCACTGCATCCTTAGAGTAAAGGCTTGTAAATGCACCGCATACAAATGGTGTAAAGATTTCTGTCTTTAATCCAAGGTATCTGCAGATATCAGATACATAAATACAGTTCATAACTGTTGCAAGCATACCAATCTGATCAGCCTTATTCCTGTCGATAGTCTCACTGGTGCGTCCTCTCCAGAAATTACCTCCGCCGATCACGATGCCGATTTCCAGTCCTTCCTCAGCAATTGTCCTGATCTGCTTTGCAACTTCAATAACAGTCGCCTCGTCAAATCCGGTCTTCTTCTCACCGGCAAGGGCTTCACCGCTTAATTTTAATAATACACGTTTCATAGTAACTGTCTCCTGAAATTAATTTTATCGCAGGTAACAGAGGATCGGAATACCTCCTCTGTTACATTCGTAGTTCTATTCTACCATATTCCGGCAACAATTTCATTACCATTTTCATCAACTGTTGTAGAAACTGTGAAATTGCTGTAATAATGGAATCCTGTTTTACCTGTCTCAGGATCATCCTCATAGCTGCTGCCCTGTGGAGAACCGCATGCGCCTTCCAGTGCATCCAGAGACTGACCGATATACTGTTCTGCTGTGGAAATCATATCGCCGCCATTTCCCGGGTCATCGTTACTGCCCGGATCATCATTAGTACCCGGATTGTCTGAGTTTCCCCCATTGCCCGGATCATCTGAATTACCCCCGGTTCCATTGCCACTGTTATTATTCTGATCAGAACTGTTGTTACTATCTGTGGAATCAGAATTATCTGCAGACTTCTTATCACTGTCGTCTGTGGAATCTGATTCTGACTCACTGTCATCTGTAATGCCAAGACGTTCCTTTACCGCATCAAGCGTGGATACTTCTTTTGTTGATGTACCTGTCAGATATTTTGCATATGGGATCGCATCATCATCTGTGCCATCCATACATAACGTAATCTGCGAAATTGTTCCAAGCGGAATATCGCGGAAAAAGCATTCATTCTTGTCCTCATCAGCATATGCAATACGGATATCATAGGAAGCTGTACTCTTGTTGGATGTTGTCTGTGTATCTGATGTCTGTGTACCTGATGTCTGTGTATTTGCAGTCTGCATATAATACAGTGCCTTGTCCTTATCTGTCAGGGTAAACATTCCATTGATGAGATCATCTCCCCATCCTCCATCCTCGTCTGCATCATAATCCTCACTGTCTTCATCCACATGAGTCCGGATATAGAGTGACTGGATGTCATCCCCTGTATTATTTACAAACACAATCTTAGATGCTGTGGAAGTTTTCTCCCCCATTACATTCTTTATGTCTTCATCTGCTGTCTGCTGCATATCCACCATATCGACTGCCTTGGTTACTTCAGGAGTCGGAGTAGCTGTTACCTCTACAGGTGCTGTCTCTGTTGTCTTTTTCTTACCACATCCGGCAGCTGCCACTGTCATTACTAACAGACCTGCCAGTATTAAATAACGTTTCTTCATAATATATTCCCTCCTGCTATATGGAATATCTTTTTCTTTTTAACAATGTCATTTTTTCAATTTCCTATTATTGCAGAGTATCGAAAACTTGTCAACTAAGCCTCTGCCGATTTCATACAATTTTAAGACTTTCAGGTTTTTAAAGTTTCTGCCTGCGGACGCATTCTTATGAAAAAATCACATTTTTCCTACTTCATATTATTGCACAAAAGGAAGCACACACTGTAATCAGCGGATACTCCAACAGAAAGGACTGCCATGTTACTCTGGCAGTCCTTTCTTATCCTTTTGTGGTCATATTTAATATATTTCTATTCTGCAAGCTTCATCAGAAGTTCCACACATTCTTCCTCTGATAAAACCGAAGTATTCAGGCAGATATCATAGTTTTCCATTTTGCCCCATTCATGTCCTGTATAAAAGTTATAATAATCTCTTCTCTGACGATCTTTATATGCAATTCTGTCAAGTGCCTCTCTCTGAGAAATATGCTTATTTTTCTTGATCCGTTTAATACGGTCTTCCATATCAGATGCATAAATATACACACGAAGCAGCTGATTATCATCTTTCAGGATCTGGTCTGCACATCTTCCCACAAAAATACATGGACCTTCCTGTGCCAGGCGCTTCACTGTCTCTTTTTGCGCATGAAACATCTTCTCCGGAATTGTCAGGCGTTTTTTATCCTGCGATTCTTCCGACATCATTACTCCGATTGCATAGAGAAGACTGGTCTTGCCTTTAAATTCATTGATGATTTCCTGGCTGATTCCATGCCTCTCTGCTTCCTTCAGCAAAAGCTTACTGTCGTAACAGGGAACTCCCATTTTTTCTGAAAGCAAAGCTGCAATGTGTCTTCCACCGCTTCCATACTGTCTGCTGATCGTGATTGTTTTCATAGGGCACCACTCCTTTCAGCTCATCTGCCTGAAAAATGAATTGTTATTTTTTTATCTATATGATAGATTATACGAATTTTCGAATATTTTTGCAATATCCATTAATTTTTTCATAACATTTCACAATTTTGAGCCAAAGGATTTGGTAATATTATCAATATAGATTCTTAACCTTAAAGTCACGTTCTGCTTCTCTTCTCTGGTCTTTCTTTGCGATATCCTGTCTCTTGTCATAAAGTTTCTTACCTCGAGCCATTCCGATCTCTACTTTTACCAGACTGTCTTTGAAATAAACTTTCAGAGGTACCAGCGTCAGACCTTTCTCTTTTAGCTTTGCTTCGATTTTGTTGATCTCATACCTGTGAAGCAGCAGCTTACGGATCCTCAGGGGATCTTTATTAAAAATATTGCCTTTTTCATAAGGGCTGATATGCATTCCGTAGATGTAAACCTCTCCGTTTTCCACACGTATAAAGGATTCCTTAATACTACACTTACCCATGCGCAGGGATTTTACCTCTGTTCCTGCAAGGGCAATGCCGGCTTCATAAGTATCTTCTATAAAATAATCATGAAATGCCTTTTTATTATTGGCAATCAGCTTCATTCCTTTTTTCTTTGCCATAATATCCTCCAAGCCATTTTTATTTAACTCTCTTCTTCATCATCAAATACCAGAAGTGTATCCATACATTTTTATTTAATTCTCTTCTTCATCGTCCCGGATATCAGAAACCAGCTCAAAGTCTACAGTCTTGAGCATCTTATCTGCCTCTGCCACGCGGACACGAACCTTATCTCCCAGCTTGTACACTTTCTTTGTCATCTCACCGCGAAGTTCATAGCTCTCCTGGTCAAAAACATAGTAGTCATCACGCAGCGTGTTGACATGAACCAGTCCCTCTACAGTATTCGGAAGTTCCACATAAAGCCCCCATCCGGTAACACCTGAGATAATTCCCTCGAACTCTTCTCCCAGATGGTAGGACATGTATTCTGCTTTCTTCAGCTTGTCTGATTCACGCTCTGCCTCATCTGCGCGGCGTTCGCATACACTGGACTGCCTCGCAACTTCATCAAGGATTTCAGCATAGTGTTCGGTTCTGCCTTCACGCATCAGTCTGCCTCGTAAGTTATCCTTAATGATCCTGTGGATCTGCAGATCAGGATATCTTCTGATCGGAGATGTAAAATGGCAGTAATATTTTGCTGCCAGTCCAAAGTGACCGCTGCATTCTGTTGTATATTTCGCCTGTTTCATGGAACGCAACACCAGACGGCTGATCATTGCTTCATTCGGAAGCCCTTCGATACTTTCGATGATCTGCTGGATTTCTTTTGGCGTGATTTCTTCTTTTGCTTTCTGAATCTTCACACCCTGATTGTGAAGTAATGTCAGAAGACTCTCCACTTTCTCCGGATCCGGGTTATCATGGGTTCTGTATACAAACGGAATCTCTTCTGTGCAGTATTCCTGTGCCACAGTCTCATTTGCCATCAGCATGAAATCTTCAATGATTTTGGTTGCCACATTTGCTTCATATGGCTTAACATCGATTGCTTTTCCTGCTGCATTGAGAATAATCTTGCTCTCCGGAAAATCAAAGTCAATGGAACCTCTGTGATGGCGGCTGTTTCGTAAGATTCCGGACAGTTCTTTCATCATAAAGAACATCGGGATAAGTGCATCATACCGTTTCTTTGCTTCTTCGTCTGTGTCCTCAAGAATGTTCTTTACATCAGTATAGCACATTCTCTCATTTACGTTAATCACTGTTTCCGCGATCTGATGGGAAACTACCTTACCCTTTTCGTTAATGTCCATCAGGCAGCTCAACGCCAGTCTGTCCTCTCCCTGATTCAGAGAACAGATTCCATTGGAAAGACGTTCCGGCAGCATTGGCACAACGCGGTCTGCCAGATAAACACTGGTTCCACGTTTCAGTGCTTCCCTGTCCAGAGCACTGTTATACTGTACATAGTTGCTTACATCTGCGATATGGACTCCCAGATGATAGATATCCCCTTCTTTTGTCAGGGAAATCGCATCATCCAGGTCTTTGGCATCTTCGCCGTCAATAGTGACTGTCTGCAGATGTCTCAGATCCAGCCTTCCATCTCTGTCTGCATCCAGCACATGATCCGGAACACGCTGAGCCTGCTTCATTACTTTCTCAGGAAATTCACTTGGGATTCCGAAGCTCTTGACGATTGCCAGGATATCTGTACCCGGTGTTCGGATATTTCCCAGATTCTCCTTAATTTTTCCTTCAGGATTCTTATTTCCGGAGCCGTAATCTGTGATCACCGCGATTACTTTATCACCATTTTTAATTCCTGCTGCTTCTTTTCTCGGAATGAAGATATCCTTGGAAAATTTCGGATTATCACTGATCACAAAACCGAAATCCCGATTTAACTGGTAAGTTCCTACAATTTCAGGCATACCACGTTCCAGAACCTTCACAACTACACCTTCCTGGCGTTTTCCCTCTTTTTTGTCATCTCTGATGATGATCCTTACTTTATCCTGATGCATGGCTGTTCCTGTATCACTTTCAGGAATAAAGATATCCTCATCCTGTCCTTCGATTTCTACGAAGCCGAAACCTTTGGGATGTCCGATGAATGTTCCCTCAGCCTGGATTCCCTCCGGCTGCTCTTTTTTATTTTTATCTTTCTTCTTTCTACCATACTCTGATCCGTATTCTTCTCTTCGGTCATCGTAATAACGGTCATCTTTTTTCTTTTTCCATTTTCCTTTGACCTTTTCATATCTGCCCTTGCGGTCTACAGATACCTTTCCTTCCTCGCAAAGTTCGTCCAGAACATCATACAGCTCTCTTTTCTCTTCTTTTGAAAGTCTCAGAAGAGAAGAAATCTCGCGGAGTCTCATTGGCTGATAAATAGGATCTCCCATCAGTTCCAGGATAAACTTTTTTCTTCTGTCCATATCTTTTTTACTCATATTACTCCTCACAGCCTCCGCAGAGGACTTTTATCTGATTCAGCTCTTTATGACACAAAAAACACTCTTGCACATAACAAGAGTGTTTCAAATTTCTTTTCTGATTAACCAAGCATATTTAATGCTACAGAAATTACAAAAAATAAAATTCCCATAATAGTGGTTGCCTTAACAAGTCCGCCCTCCATGGAACGACCTTTGTTCTTACCCCAGTATGTTTCTGCTGCTCCGGCGATAGCACCAAGTCCCTGCTGCTTACCTTCCTGCATAAGAACTACTACTGTAAGAGCGATGCAATCTATTATGAAAATGACACTCAGAATGATCTTAATAATCTGCACTTCGTTACACCTCCTAATCAACTGAGTTTCATTGTAACATAGCCGGATTGGGATTTCAACCACAATTCAGAGTTTTTGTCAGGTTTCTTAACAATTTTTTTCATTTTCTTTAAAAGGATTTTCATACACTGCCAGTTCTCCCAAGGCCTCATGGATACGAAGAAGCTGGTTATATTTGGCATTTCGGTCCGAACGGCAGGGTGCACCTGTCTTAATCTGGCCGGCACCTGTGGCAACTGCCAGATCTGCGATAAATGAATCTTCCGATTCTCCTGATCTGTGAGAAATTACTGCCCTGTATCCCGCTTTCTGTGCCATTTCCACTGCGTCCAATGCTTCTGAAAGTGTTCCTATCTGGTTTAATTTTATCAGAATAGCATTTGCCGCTCCCAGTTTGATACCACATGCAAGACGTTTGATATTCGTGACAAACAGATCATCACCTACAAGCTGTATTTTATCTCCCAGTCTTTTTGTCATCTGTTTCCAGCCTTCCCAGTCATCTTCCTCAAGTCCATCTTCAATGGAAACAATCGGGAACTTCTCTGCAAGTTTTTCATAATATTCTATCATCTCGCCGGAATCCCTGAGAACTTCCTCCCCTTTCATTTTTCCTTCTCCGGGGAAAACATAAACGCCTCTTTCTTCATCGTACAGTTCACTTGCCGCAGCATCAATTGCAATGCTGATATCCTTTCCGGGTTCATACCCTGCCTTTTTTACTGCTTCCAGAATCACTTCCAGGACGCTTTCTGAATCGGAAAGATCCGGTGCAAAACCTCCCTCATCCCCGACTGCTGTTGACAGACCTTTTTGTTTCAGGATAATTCTGAGAAACTGGTATACTTCCGCACACATTCGGATCGCCTGCTCCATATTTTCCGCTCCCGTCGGCATAATCATGAATTCCTGTAAATCCACCGTATTGTCAGCGTGACGTCCCCCATTTAAGATATTCATCATCGGTACAGGCATCTGTCTGGTATGGCAGCCGCCAAGATACTGATATAAAGGAACGCGAAGAGCTGCTGCTGCCGCCCTTGCTACTGCCAGGGATACTCCCAGTGCCGCATTTGCCCCTACATTACTTTTATTGTCTGTGCCGTCTGTTTCTATGATTTTTTTATCAATATAGGACTGATCCAGAGCATTTTCTCCAAGAATTGCTTCTGCCAGCTTTGTATTTACATTCTCCACTGCTTTGCGGACACCAAGTCCGGTGTAGCAACCTTTTTCTCCGTCACGAAGCTCCACTGCCTCGAACTTTCCTGTGGAAGCTCCCGAAGGGACGATTGCCCTTCCCGTATATCCATTTATCCCGATCACACCTTCTCCTACTGTTACTTCTACTTCCACTGTAGGATTTCCTCTGGAATCAAGTACCTGTCTTGCATGAACCCTTCTTACAGGCAGATAACGTAACATATTAGAACCTCCTGATCATTTTAATAAACCGGTAACTGTTCCATATTTTCACAGTTACAGTTAAACCTCAAGTACAGCGTTTCGTAAATAACTATACCAATCGCGTAGGATGCGGATTCGAGTGTGCTGGTATAAAAACGCAGGCGTAGCGGGCTACGCTGAGGCTTTTAGACCTGTGCAATCGGATTCGCAGACAAGTGAGTGGTATAGTTATTTCGAAAACGATGTACTAGTCAAAATACGTCACTGAGAACGGCGTGAACAGTAACGTAATTTGACTTGCATATCTTTACAACCATATTTTTACCCAATATGCTTCCGGCTATGCATTGTCTATATTTATTATTATTTTCAGAATATTTTATCAATACAAATAATTTTAATATTATCTTTTAAATATTTTTGCAAATTTTCTATTTTTATTCTTGACATTTCATTCTTTATCTGTTATATTAAGTTCATAAAACAAAAGGGATTACGAAAAACAAAAAAGTAAAGGAGTGAGACCACCGAAAACATAATCTTTTCTTCATAATTTAAGAAAGCGAGGTACAGACCACCAGAATAGCAAAGTTTCAAATTCATGACTTATAAGAAAGGCAGGTACGGACCACCAAGAACTTAAGCTTTTAAATCCAACTAAGTTTTATAAGTAGTTCCTATCAAACAAGGAAGGTACAGTCCAATGGAAACCTAACGATTTATCTTATTTTGAACGTAACAGTTAAACATTCTAAAGAAGGTACGGTCCAATGGAAATTTAATGATTTACCTTATTTTTAAAGTGACATTCAATCAAAATAAGGAAGGTACGGTCCAATGAAACGTTAACGATTTACCCTATTATAAAACGTAACCGTTCATTTACATGAAGAAGGTACAGTCCAATGAAAACTTAACGATTTACCCTATGAAACTATAAAAGGAAGGTACAGACCAATGGGACAGTAAGTTGAACCGTTAATTTCATAATTCAAATTCATACAATTTCATAATTTATTTTACAGAAAGTGAGGTATCATCCCTTGGATACAGAATCTTAACAGGAGCCACGATGAAATATAAATCTGTGGCTCTTTTATTTGTCATTCAGCTTCTATAGTTCCCCTCTTTCTCATATATTAAACTAATATCATTCCGTTCTGAGGTTAATACTCTCTATGCATCTCAAATACATATCTTCCACTCGGATTTTCTCTTCCAGATTTACCAAGATTTTTCTTCTTTTCTGTGCTTGTGCATTTATAGGTTCCTCTATAGGAAAAATCGTATCGCACAACACTGCCAGACAGACTGCTGCTTCTGCCCAAAGTTCCAACTGGGGACTCAGTTTTCAGGAAGAAGGCAAACGTCCTGTTGGAAATGCAACGATAGAAGAACTGGCTCAGTACAATGCCTTTTTTGCTGAAGATCCCGAAGAAAAGAAAATCTATCTCACCTTTGACGCAGGCTTTGAAAATGGAAATACTCCTGCTATTTTGGATGCACTGAAAAAACATCAGGCACCTGCTACATTTTTTGTGGTTGGAAATTTCATTTCGGAAAACAAAGATCTGATCAAACGAATGGAAACGGAAGGGCATATTGTCGGCAATCATACTATGACGCACCCGGATATGTCAAAAATTTCCACAAAAGAATCTTTTCAGAAAGAATTATCCGATGTAGAAAAAATTTACAGGGAAATTACAGGAAAAGAAATGACAAAATTTTACCGCCCCCCACAGGGCATCTACAGTACACAGAATCTGTCTATGGCCAGAGAACTGGGATACCACACATTTTTCTGGAGCCTTGCCTATGTAGACTGGTACCAGGATAACCAGCCAGATCCGCAGGAAGCTATTGCAAAACTGACGAAACGGATTCATCCGGGAGCTATTGTACTGCTGCACAGCACCTCTTCCACTAATGCGCAGATTCTGGATGAACTGTTGGATAAATGGGAAGAGATGGGATATTCCTTTCATTCTCTGAATGAATTATGATCATTTAACATTTTCCGATACTGTTCACACACCACTATCCCGCGAGGTGTTTTGGCATGAATATGCCAAAATCCCGAGACATACAAGCCAAAATTCCATTGCCGCAGGCAATCTGGAATGAATTTTGGCTACGTTACTGTGAACGGAGTGAACAGTAACCATTTTCCCATTTACAAAGTCACATACAAAAATGACAGAATTTTGAAATATCTGACACACTTGCAATAAACAAAAATTGATCATTATCTCAAAATGAAACGCACTCCACAGGAATGTCCTAATGGAGTGCGTCTCACTTTGTTTATAAATCAATACTTTAGAGAATATCAAAATTATAACTTTTATACTGCATTTACACTGCTTATTCAGCGTCTGCTGCCTCTGTCTCTTCCGGTTCTTCTGTTGTTTCCGCTTCTTTAGTGTCATCGGAGGCTGCATCAGAATCTTCTGTCTCTGCTGCATCTGCATCCTCAGCTTTCTCTTCGCTGTCCACAACACCACCTTCAACTACCAGGTCATCCGGATTGATGTTGTCACCGTATACAGGTTTCAGAGTTTCTTCGAAATCTTTATGGAAGAACTGTTCATCTGCCAGAGATTTAATCTCATCGTTGATTGCGTTCAGAAGGTCTGTGTTACCCTTCTGTACTGCTGGTGCGATCGTATCAATATCACCAAGAGATTCAATTCCTACAGAGAATCCTTCATTCTGCTGAGCCCATGCAAGTACTTCTGTATTGTCTGTGGAGAATGCATCTCCTCTTCCATCAAGAAGCGCATCGTATGCTTCCTGGTATTCATCAAATTTTACAAGTTCAATATCCGGATAGTTATCTGTGAAATATGTCTCTGCTGTTGTTCCTTTTACAACGATCAGCTTCTTGCCTTCCAGATCTTTTACATCTTTGATCAGCGCATCATCAGGAGAAACAACTCCAAGAGCTACCTTCATATATGGAAGTGCGAAGTCTACTTTCTCCGCTCTGTCATCGGTTACTGTAAAGTTTGCAAGGATCACATCTACTTTTGCAGACTGCAGATATTCTACACGACTTGCTGCCTCTACATAAGTAAATTCTGCATCGTCTTCACTTCCCAGAAGGTCTTTTGCAAGTCTTTTTCCAAAGTAAATATCGTATCCCTGAACATCACCGTTTTCATCTACATATCCAAATGGATTCTTGTCACTGAATACACCGATTTTGATCTTTCCGTCTTTTTTGATCTCATCCAGAGTACGGGCCTGTGCAGTGTTTCCACCGTCATCTGCCGCACTTACAAGAATACTTCCGCCAAGAAGTGTTGTTGCTGCTACACCTGTTGCTAATAAGACTGCTAATATTTTTTTCTTCATGTTCTTTTCCTCCATGTTTTTAAAAATATGATTTTATTATAATTTTTATAACTAGTACATCGTTTTCGAAATAACTATACCACTCACTTGTCTGCGAATCCGATTGCACAGGTCTAAAAGCCTCAGCGTAGCCCGCTACGCCTGCGTTTTTATACCAGCACACTCGAATCCGCATCCTACGTGATTGGTATAGTTATTTACGAAACGATGTACTAGCTCTTATGATATCCTGCTATTTCGTGGATATTATCATCCATTTCAGGATTTATAAAATATTCTGTTTTCCTCTATTCTATTTTTTCACTGTTTCATAATGGAAACTGTTCAGGAACTGTTTTGCCCTGTCAGTCTCCGGATTATCAAAGAACTGTTCCGGAGTGTTCTCTTCTACAATGTTTCCCTTATCCATAAAGATCACTCTGTCTGCTACGGAACGGGCAAATTCCATCTCATGAGTGACGATCAGCATGGTCATTCCTGTCTTTGCAAGTTCCAGTACTACCTGAAGTACTTCTCTTACCATCTCAGGATCAAGTGCTGCTGTAATCTCATCCAGAAGCATGATCTCCGGATGCATCAGCATGGCACGTACAATGGCAACTCGCTGTTTCTGACCACCGGAAAGCTGCCTTGGATAATTATCTTTCTTATCCAGAAGACCAACTCTGTCAAGAAGCTGCTCCGCTTCCTTTTTCACTTCTTCTTTATTTCTTTTCTGTACTTTCATTGGTGCCAGAAGAAGATTATTTAAAATTGTCATATTCGGGAAAAGATCATAGCTCTGGAAAACCATTCCTATCTTCTCTCTGACTTTGCTTATATTCTTTTTTTCTTTCTCATAGCTTACACCGTTAAGCTTCAGTACACCGGTGTCAATCTCTTCCAGGCGGTTGATACATCGCAGGAAGGTACTTTTTCCACATCCGGAAGGTCCTACGATCACTACCACTTCTCCCTTTTGCAGAGAGAAGGAAACATCATCCAGAATAGGAACATTGTTTACATATGATTTCTTTAAATGTTCTACTTCTAAAATCGGCTGTCCCATTCATTTATCCTCATTTCTCTATTAATCAGCAAACTTCTTTTCCAGTACTCTGGAGAGTCTGGAAAATGGAAAACATATGATAAAATACATAAAGAATACTGCACCGTATACCCAGAGGGCCGCTGTCGGATTTGTATAACGTGATGCATCTATGATCTGTTTTCCAACTTTTAACACCTCTACTACTCCGATAAGAGCTACCAGTGATGTGGTCTTGATCATTCGGGTAAGAAGATTCACTGCGGATGGAAGAAGTCTTCTTATAGTCTGCGGAAGGATAATATAAAGATAGACCTGCCATTTGTTTAATCCAAGACCGTATCCGCTGTCATACTGGTGTTTAGGAATGGAGATCAGCGCACTTCGCACCAGATCACCCATTTCAGCAGTTCCCCAGAATGTAAATACAATGACCGCCGCTGTCTCACCGGAAAGATTCATCCCCAGATGCTTGGCCGCTCCGAAATATACCAGGAACAAAAGCACCAGCTGCGGCATGATTCTTACTATTTCAAGGTAAATGCGGCAGATAAACTTAATGATTTTATTTGGGATATTCATTACCATCCCAAGAAGAAATCCAAGGATTATGGAAAATACCATGGAAATCAGTGCAATTCTTATTGTTACCCACAAGCCCTGCCAGAGTCTTAATGAGTTGATTCCCTTAAAAAGAACCTCAATCCCCATATTCTGCATAGCGGACTCTCCTTTCTACAAATGAACAGATAAGTGAGATTGGTAAAAGTATGATCAGATATGCGATTACCAACATAAACAGGGCTTCATCTGTTTTGTAATAAATTCCGATCAGGTCTTTTGTCACAAACATCAGGTCTGCAAGTGCTACTGCACTGAATACGGAGGTTTCCTTAATAAGAAAGATCGCATTTGCACAGAATGCCGGAATAGAATTGGATACTGCCTGGGGCAGGATAATGTTTGTAAATACCTGACTCTTACTCATTCCAAGGCTTAATGCGGATTCCACCTGAATGGGCGGAACATTGTCCAGGCCGCTTCGGAAGGCTTCTGCCATATAACTGCCTCCGAGAAAGGTCAGTCCTGTGATCGCACACTGTTCTGAACTGAGGACAATCCCTATTTTCGGAAGACCGAAATACAGGAAAAACAACTGAATCAACAATGGTGTATTTCTGGACAGTTCAATGTAACATTCCACGATCTGACGAAGTACAGGAATCCTGAAATACTTAATCATGCTGCAGACAAGCCCAACCACAATGGCAAGCAACACACCAATCACCGCCATGTGAAGTGTAAGCTTTGCTGCCTCAATATAAAGAGGTGTCTGCTCGCGGATAAACTCAAAATCCATGGTTACTTTATTCTCCTTCTATTATTATGATTTAGAGCATATTTGAAAAACGCTCTGGTGTGCCTGTTCCACTTATTACTTTTCAATCCACTGCTATTTCGGTTAAAGCAGGTAGTTTACTTGATTTAGTTAAAGCGTTACATCTGCACATCTGTGAACTATCATAACATTTCAGGCTTCATCCTGCAAGCTTTTCATAAATTGCATCTGCAAGTCTGCTATGTCCCAGTTCATCCAGATGCTCCTGATCGGCTTCTCCCGGTCGGGCAAATTCTGAAGCCGGAAGATAAGAAATATTTCTTCTTCTGGCGATTTTCTCATACACCCGGGGCAGATTCCATGATACTTCGATAGAATTCTTATCGAATTCCGGATCAAAATCCTCTTCCCAGATTCTCTCCCCAAGGTAGATTGGAGATACCAGTAATATTTTGGCATCCGGGTTTACAGTGTTGATCTGATCAAGGAGCTGTTCAATCCCCTGTCCGATTACTTCCGGGGTTGCGCTGTATACACTTTTACAATCGTTCGTGCCAAGCATGAGAACGATAGTGTCTACTGGTCTGTGGCTCTCAAGGATTGCCGGAAGCATTTCTGTTCCTCTTCTTTCTGTACGGAATGGATCATCGAATACGGTGGTTCTTCCGCAAAGTCCTTCTTCGATTACTCTGTAGCCTTTTGTTCTTACTTTGTCATCCAGGATGCTGGTCCAGCGGGTACCCCATCCGTATCTCTGATTAGTAGTTCCCGGGATTAAACCATATGTATTGGAATCACCGAAACATAAGATTTGTTTCATGTCTTGTCACCTTCTTATCTGATATTTTTAATGGGATTTTTGTTTTCCCTGTTTTCATATTGATTTGATAGGAATACTATACAATCTTTATTTTTGTTTGTCAAGCCCTTTTTTGTATTTTTTGAAAATGTTTATTTGTACGTCATAAGTCATAAAGGGACGCTCAGAAATATTTTTATTTTCCGTGCGGTTTCGGGACCTATAGCAATCCTCGTAAATAATCAAAAAATTTTTGATACCGATATTATTTCCAGTCCTGAACTTTATATTTTTTATATTTTGCAGGTGTCGTGCCTGTATATTTTCTGAAGATTTTTATAAAATAGCTCTGTGTGGAAAAGCAAAGATATTCACTGATCTGTGCTGCTGTATAATCTGAATAGGTCAGCATATTACAGGCAGCTTCTATCCGTTCTTTCTGAATATAGTCGACAAAAAGCATTCCTGTTTCTTTTTTAAACAATCTGGAAAGATAACTGGCACTGATCCCTGCTGCCTCTGCAGTTTCTTCCAGTGTAACGGGAACATGCAGATGAAGATGAATATATTTTACTGCCGCTTCAATTTCTCTGCTGTAATGTTGCATCCCGGACTTCTGCACTTCCTGGGCAAATCTCAGGGCTGCTTTTTGTGATAACTTTTCTATAGAAGATTTGCTGGTGCACTCTTCTACTGTCTGAATATAACCGTCACTTAATGCATAAGCAGTTTCTTCAGGTACACCACCTTCAATGGCAGCTCTGGTAAACAGCGTAATTCCTGCTATAAACATATTTTTACTGTTTCTCAGTTCATTTCTGGACAGGATTCCCGGGGTTCCATCCGGTGTGAGCTGAAAAACAGACTGTATTCTGTCTGTCTGACCATTCCTGATAGCATCATACTGCCGACGCTCACTTGCATAAGATTCATGTTTCTGTAAATTTTCACGTCTCTCAAATAGAGTATTCCTGCTTCTGTTCTCTGCAATCTGTTGTTCTTTTTCATTGTATTCCTTACTTTTCTCCTGCATCTTTATTCCTCTCGCATATATAGCAATATTTTATTATTTATAACAATATTTTACTATATTTTATCATTTACAGGTGATATAGTCCAGATAAAGGCAACACAAACAATCTGTTTGTTACTGTTCACTCCGTTCACAGTAACGTAGCCAAAATTCATTCCAGATTGCCTGCGGCAATGGAATTTTGGCTTGTATGTCTCGGGATTTTGGCATATTCATGCCAAAACACCTCGCGGGATAGTGGTGTGTGAACAGTAACATCTGTTTCACATATAAATAAACTTATGGAGAAATTTATTATGAATCGAGATTTAAAGAAAATCATCAGCCAGATGACTCTGGAAGAAAAAGCAGGCATGTGCTCAGGGCTTGATTTCTGGCATCTGAAAAGCGTGGAAAGACTTGGAATCCCGGAGGTAATGGTAAGTGACGGTCCTCACGGGCTTCGTAAGCAGGATGACAAAGGAGATCATCTTGGAATGAACGACAGTATCAAAGCAGTCTGCTTCCCTCCCGCAGCTTTAAGTGCCTGCTCTTTTGACCGTAGCTTAATGGAAGCCATGGGCAAGACTATTGGCAGAGAAGCACAGGCAAATGACGTATCTGTTGTCTTAGGACCGGCTGTCAATATTAAACGTTCTCCGCTCTGCGGAAGAAACTTCGAATACTATTCAGAAGATCCATACCTTGCTGGTGAAGTTGCTGCTGCATTTATCAATGGTGTACAGTCCCAGCATGTAGGAACTTCCATCAAGCATTTTGCAGCTAACAATCAGGAATATCACCGCATGAGCAATTCTTCTGAAGCAGATGAAAGAACACTCCGCGAAATTTATTTTCCTGCATTTGAAACTGCAGTAAAAAAGGCTCAGCCATATACATTTATGTGCTCCTACAATCAGATCAACGGTACTTTTGCTTCCGAGAATAAATGGCTTCTTACCGATGTTCTCCGCAATGACTGGGGCTTTGAAGGATATGTTATGTCTGACTGGGGTGCTGTCAATGACCGTGTGAAGGGTCTGGAGGCCGGCCTGGATCTGGAAATGCCAGGTTCCAACGGAACAAACGATGCTCTGATCATGGAAGCCGTAAAAAATGGCACTCTGAAGGAAGAAGTTCTGGATCAGGCTGTAGAACGTATCCTGAATATTATTTACAAATATGCGGACCACCGCACACCGCAGGAATTTACCATGGAAAAAGACCATGAAGAGGCACGCCGTATTGCAGAAGAATCTATGGTCCTTCTGAAAAACGCAGACCAGATTCTGCCTCTGAAAGCCTCTGAAAAAGTAGCTTTTGTAGGTGGTTTTGCCAAAAAACCTCGTTTCCAGGGTGGCGGAAGCTCTCATATTAACTGCTTTAAAATTACCAATGCACTGGAATCTGTTCCTGCTGATGCACAGGTTACTTACGCAGAAGGCTTTTCTGCTGATAAAGATTTATACGATGAAAAGCTGGCTGCTGAAGCAGTTCAGGCTGCAAAAGCTGCTGATAAGGTTGTGATCTTCGCCGGACTTCCGGACAGTTTCGAGTCTGAAGGATATGACCGTTCTCATATGAGACTGCCAGAATGCCAGAACCGTCTTATTGCTGAGATCCTTGAAGTTCAGCCAAATACTGTGATCGTTCTTCACAATGGTTCTCCTGTGGAAATGCCATGGATCAATAATGTGAAAGGTATTCTGGAAGCTTACCTTGGCGGACAGGCAGGTGGTACTGCTGTTGCAAATATCCTCTATGGTGTTGTGAATCCAAGCGGTAAACTGGCCGAGACAATCCCAGTTAAGCTGGCTGATAATCCATCCTACCTGAACTTCGGTGGCGGCGATAAAGTGGAATACCGTGAAGGTGTATTTGTAGGATATCGTTATTATGACACCAAACAGATGGAAGTTGCCTATCCATTCGGATACGGACTCTCCTATACTACTTTTACATACAGCAATCTGCTGATTTCCAACACAAATCCAACAGAAAAAGATACTATCACTGTTTCTGTAGATGTAACAAATACAGGAAACGTTGCAGGAAAAGAAGCTGTCCAGCTCTATGTGAAAGACATGACAGCATCCACGATCCGTCCGGAAAAAGAACTGAAAGATTTTGAAAAAGTCCAGCTTGCTCCCGGCGAAACCAAAACAGTTACTATGGAACTGGATAAGCGCAGCTTTGCATGGTACAACACCCAATTACATGATTGGTATGCAGCAAGCGGCAAATATGAGGTCCTGATCGGTGCGTCCTCCAGAGATATCCGTCTCTCTGAAACCATTGAACTCTCCAGCAGCCAGGTAATTCCCATGCATATTCATATGAACACAACACTGGGTGAGCTTTTCAATAATCCCAACACAAAAGAAGCAGCAAAAGAATTGACTTCCAGATATCTGGCTGCAATGAACGGCGGTTCAGACACAGCGTCCCAATCTGCTGCTGAAGCTATCACTGAAGAAATGGTAGCAGCAATGACAGATTCCATGCCACTTCGCTCTCTGTGCAGCTTTGGCGGATTCTCCCGGGCTGAGATCCAGGAGATGATTGACAAACTGCAGGCAATCTATAGCAATCCTCTGAAATAATGCATCTTAATCCAGCCCATCAGAGTGTGAAATCCTGCGTCAGATATCTTTGCCGTGCGTCAGCACGCCTGCAGATATCTTCCTTGTCTTTCGCACTCTGCTGAACTGTCTTAAATGCATTATTTACGAGGATTGCTATAAAACAAAAAAACTACTGTATATAAGCTGAATTTTTTTCCGGCTTTATACAGTAGTTTTTATTTATTTCTCTCTAAACCATTCCTTCATCACATCAAAAATTTTTATAAGCTCTTCGTCACTGATCACATATGGAACCATAGAGTACATGTAGTTCAAAAATGGCCTGCTGAACACACCCCGTTCATAAGCAAACTGCTGGAAGCCTTCCAGATCTCTGGAATCATGAACCTCCACGCACACACAGCCACCCATGATCCGGACTTCTTTGATCCGTGGATCTGTGAATGCTTCCATCTCACGACGTGAAACCTGTTCAATATGACGGATCTTACTCATATAATCTTCGCGCTCAAAAATCTCAATTCCCTTTAAGGCCACAGCACATGCCAGCGGGTTTCCCATAAAAGTAGGGCCATGCATCAGGGCAAGTCTGTCATCATCACTGTAAAAGGCATCAAATACCTTATGATTTGCCACAGTGACAGCATGACCAATATATCCTCCTGTAAGGGCCTTTCCAAGAACCAGGATATCCGGCAGAACAAGATCTGCCACAAAGCGATTACCTGTGCGGCCAAACCCGGTTGCAACCTCGTCAAAAATCAAAAGAACATCATACTGGTCACACAATTCTCTTGCTCTCTTCAGGAATGAAATATCATACATCCGCATTCCTCCTGCTCCCTGTAAAAGAGGCTCCACAATAAAGCAGTTCAGACGGTCATGATACTGTTCAAATGCCTCCTCCAGGGCCGGGATCTCAGTGGGAATATGGACAACACCCTCTTTTTTGTCAAAAGCGAAATGATAATCCTCGTCATCACCAACTTCCATTGCCTTAAAGGTATCCCCGTGATATGCATGTTCAAGAGCCAGCACTAACGGGCGCTTTCTTCCCTGATTGGTGTTGTATTGAAGGGCCATTTTAAGTGAGACCTCCACTGCAACACTTCCTGAATCTGAAAAAAAACAATAATCCAGATCTCCTGGCAGAAATTCCTGCAGCTTCGCAGAAAGCTTTTCCACCGGCTCATGTGTCAGTCCCCCAAGCATTACATGACAAAAACGGTCTGCCTGTTCCTTGATCGCTTCTGTCAGTTCCGGATGCTTATATCCATGAATCATACACCACCAGGAAGATATAGAGTCTATCAGCTTCTGATCTTTTGTATAAAGATGTACACCCTCTGCATCCAGAATCTTATAGGGAGCTTTCATTGTTTTCATTTGTTCATAGGGATACCATATCATTTGATCTTCACCTCATCATAAAATTCTGCCAGTACATCTGCATCTATATCAAGATCTTTCGCATTATCCTGTACTTTTGCAATAACCGGAAGGCCTGTCATATATTGGCACATAGCAATATTATCCTCTTCCATAATATTTCCGGGATGGTAATGGTTAAAAATAATACCTTTGATTGGAAGGGAATGGGCTTTCATATACTCAGCAGTCAATACAACACTGTTTATTGTACCAAGCCCTGCATCTGCCACCAGAATACTGGAAAGCTCAAACTCTCTTATCACATCTTCAAGCTGGATTTTGCGTTCATCAAAACAGAGCGGACAGAGGATACCGCCACTTCCTTCCATGGTAATATATTCATAATCATTTGCTGCCTTCAAAAATCCTCTTCGCACAACATCAAGATCCACCGGATTACCCTCAACTCTTGAAGCAAGATGAGGAGACCAGGCATTTTCATATACATAGGGACACATATCATCCAGAGACTGGGAAATACCAGACATCTCTTTAACAAAAAGTGCATCGCCCGGGATCAGACTTCCGTCTGCACGCCGGTCATTTCCACTCATTGCAGCTTTGTAATAAGCCGGATTTTTTCCTGCCTGTGCCAGTTTTTTTACGATCAGTCCTGAGAGATAGGTTTTGCCCATGTCTGTTCCTGTTCCTGTAATAAATACCGCTTTACTCATGATTCTTCCACTTCCTTCCAATATTCTGGTGTTACATTTCTGCCCATATCAGAGAGCATTTTTCGGTCGCTGCGGATGGTTGCGCAGGCAACAGTAGTCAGCATATTCCCTGTTATTGTAGCGGAGGCACCGGATTTAAAAGCGGTTTCCCCGTCATTGGTAAGAAGTGCCCGTCCGGCAGCAAGACGAATATTAGCCTCAGGATTAATATAACGGAAGAAGGCGATTGTCCGGAGGATATCCTGCTCTGAAAGCTGATCAAGGTGTTCCAAAGGTGTTCCCGGAATGGGCATCAATGCATTGATTGGAATAGAATCAATCCCCAGCTCCGCAAGGCTGACTGCCATATCCAGACGATCCTCCCAGGTCTCTCCCATTCCTATGATACCGCCAGAACATGCACACATTCCTTCTGCCTTTACCTTTTTCAGAGTTTCAATCTTCATATCGTATGTATGTGTCGTACATATATTAGGAAAATTTCTCTTTGAAGTCTCAATATTATGATGGTAACTGGTTACTCCGGCTTCATGAAGACGATGCAGTTGTTCAGAAGAAAGAAAGCCCATGGAAGCACAGAGATCAATATTACATTCCTTATGCATGGTTTCATAGGCGTGGATCGCCTGATCAAATTCTTTTCCAGTCAGGGCCTTTCCTGCAGTAACGATTGAGAAACGGTCAACGCCCTCCTCTTCGTTCATTTTACATGCTTCCAGAATCTTTTCCTCCGGAAGAAAATCATAGATCTCACAGGAAGTATGGTGGTGTACTGACTGCGCACAATATTTGCAGTCCTCCGGACACCTGCCGCTGCGGCCATTGATGATGGAACAGAGATCCACCTTATCACCGATATATGCTTCGCGGATACGGTCTGCTCCTTCACATAATTCGTCTAAATCACAGGTAAGAAAATAGGAAAGATCATCCTCCCTTGTAATTCTGCGCCCATCAATAATTTCCTGTGCTAAAATAAGTGGATTCATTTTGCAAGCTCCTCCGTTTTCAGTCTGACATTTGATTTTGAATCAAAAAGATATTGATGCACTACCGGTCTGACACGCTTTGCAATGACAGCTCCCAGGATACTTAATGCAATATCGCCGGGTACCGCAAGCAGAAAACAATAAAGAATCAGCGGCCAGATTCCAATCGGTGTATCAATCACATAGTTACAGATCACATAGTAATAAACCATTCCACAGATATAGACAATCATCAGACCTGCCAGATTTGCAAGTAAATAGCGAAAAACTGTCTTCTGCTTAAGACGTTCTGCGATAAGTCCGGTTACGTATGTTCCCAAGCAGAACCCTATAATATAACCGAAGCTTGGCTTGAAAATATACCAGATCCCACCGCCCTCCGAAAAGATCGGAAGTCCTGCCAGTCCCAACAGCATATAGGCAACCACAGAAATCATACCCCTTCTGGATCCCAGAAACAATCCGGCAAGCATAGTGAACAGGTACTGCAGTGTAAAGGGAACTACAGGTACAGGGATTTTAATAAACGCACCTGCTGCAATCAACGCCGTAAAAAGACCGCAATAGATCATGCTTTTTGTTTTAGTCATTTGTAAACCTCCATATATTTTATGGTTTACTATTTTAAAACACAGAAGGTTAATTGTCAACTTTTTTTATTTTCTCAGTTTACAGTTCGCCTTGCTATTTGCGTCACAGCATATATAATATGGTCAAGCGGATAAAATCATCCGCTTCGCTACTTGCTTGATTCAGTAATCACGACCACCGGCTAAGCCGGTGGTCGTGATTTTTCATCAACTGTCGAAAACGGGTGTGTGTCATTTCATCGGGAATTTCTTTCTTGCCAGGTCAGTTCTGCTTTTTCCTTACAGTTCTCAGAAAATAACAGATCGACCACGCAATACTCATTCCTGCTGCAATTCCAAAAGCAAAAAGAAACGTATCCCGTCCATATTCCAATGCTCGAACAGTATTTCCTTCCACAATGCTGTTCATACAATAATAAAGAGTACTTCCGGGAATCAGAGGGATTACGGAAGTAACAAAAAAAGATGTAGATGTTTCTTTACAGATTCTTGCAAGAATTTCTGCATACACATCTGTAACAAAGCCAGCCATCAGAGTCGGAAGAAAAACATTTCCCCAGAATTCTTTTCCCAGAAGGAACACCAGCCAGCTAAGGAAGCCGCCAACTGCTACCAGAGGCAAATATTTCTTTTTTATATGAAAAAGAATTCCAAATCCTACAGAGCCAATGGCTCCGGTAATTAATTGTATCATGATTGCTGCAGTCAAAGTCCAAACCTCCCAAATAAAATAATTGCCCCCATAAATCCAAGTGCCAGTGCCGCAGCAAGTAGTAAAGCAGCAATCAGACGGATGATTCCAGAGAGTGTATCACCAATAAGTACATCCCTGATTGCATTTGTCGACATTAACCCCGGAATCAAAAGCATAATGTCACCGATCATAATCTTATCCATGCGAAGGAATGGGCACAGCAAGGTTAATCCACAGATTGCACAGCCTGTAAAAAAAGACGCCACAAACTGAAAAGTCACTTCATTCATGCATACCGGACGAAGATATTGCTGTAATCCCCAGATCAGAACAGCCCCAAATCCTGCTGCAACAGCATCCGGAATACTTCCACCATAAAAAAAAGCAAAACTGCATGCAGCCAGAAGGCTTCCAAGAAGTTTCCATAACGGTTTCGTCCTATTTATGTTAATTTTATCAAATTCTTTCCGAAGCTCTGCCGCAGGGACAGGATGATTACAGAAACGACGGCTCAGATCATTCAACTGCTCTAATTTTGTAAAATCATTTCCACCACTTTCCCTGATCCGTCGGGTCTGTGTCCGCGCTCCTTCTTCTGGAAATTCCATGGTAATAACGATACTGGATGTGATCACAAAAACATTCATCTGTGCAGCACCACAGGCATAACCCATTCGGTTCAGCGTATCCTCCACTCGAAAAATCTCTGCACCGCTGTTTAACAATGCGTCACCCATATCAAGAAAAATATGTAAAAAATCTTTAGATGTCTGCATAGGATTACTCCTTTAATTTTGCAGAAAAGAGTCCGGCATAATATACGCCAGTGTCTTACTTCTGCACTTTTGTATTCTGAAGATAGCTTTAGTATAAGGCTTAATTGCAGTTAATACAACTTCTATTTTATAGCGCTTACATAAAATAGTTCCAGGTGAACCTCACATGGCTAAAGTCACGTGCTTCCGGACGCTTTAGGCGTCAGACTAAATATCGGCGGATACGCCTGTAACTTAGGTCTGCACAGTTATGTGCTTTTTCCATGCCAGATATGGCTGGTTCCCACATTACAGGTAGTCCGCTGTATATCTGCCTGTATCTATGCTGCTTTTAAGAGTTCCATTTCTGAATGGAGTTTTCTCAGATCTGCATAAACGCATGAGGTTCTACGCTTTACAGGAGGGACTTTTGCCTCCAGTAAAGACCTTTCCGTTGCCGGAAGGGGTTTTAAAAGTTCCCTTATAAAATATCTCGCCCCTATATTATAGGATGCTGACAGGTCACAATTATATCGTTTTCCTGTCTGGAAAGTACAGAGGCTGTGATTTTCCCAGTCACGTGTTACCGCCCCGGAACCATCATAAGCCAGTCTGCTGGTATTCCATGCGCAGATCCTGGATACCCGCATCCCTTTCCTGTGTGCCTGATGTTCACAACACTTCTGGATATCTCTTTTTCTCCACAGGTGCATTTTCTGTTTTTTCTTTCCCGATATCTTCCCCTGCATCTCCAGATACTCGAACACGATCACATCTGCATGGTTTTCTTCCGCATATCTTACAATCGCACCTGCAGTCTTTTTACCCAGTTCTGTGTTCAGACGTTTCGTATATGCCCATCTTCCCTGTGTCTGCGCAGAGCCATGTTCCCTCTGGAATCTGCGGATCCGTCCCAGTGTACGGTACATCCGGTCTTTTTCACTGGGATGATCTATGAATCTTCTTCCCAGGACAGTTCCGTCTGCCCGCATGATGGTACTGACTGCATCGGTATTGATCCCTAAGTCCACGCTGCAGATAATCTGTTCTTTCACAGGTGTTTTGGTAAGTGTTACTTCCTCTTTATAGGAAAAACGCAAAAAATACTTCTGGTGTCTCTTTTCCAGAGTCGGGGCAGATGCCTTTTTCCCTGACCAGCATTTTCTCAGATATTCCATATCCGTATGATCCAGACGTACACAGGACCATTTCCAGTCATGACCGTCATAGAGTTTCAGGTATGCTTCGTCTTTCCCTTCCGCTCCTTCACGGTACATGACATCACGGTAGAAGACCGGCATGGCGTGATTTTCATATACAAGCTTTGGTTTCCCGCTCTTTCCGTCGGTCTTTTCCCATAGATCCAGCCGTGTTTTATAAGAGGATACTGTCCCCAGTGCATGCTGGATGGCAGATCTGCGCAGATAGGAAGGCATCTTTGGGAACCGGATATCAAAATCAAAACAGGCATGGTTTTTCTTCGTAGTATGTACCAGATGTTCTGCAGCATTAAAACGCCTCTTTGCATCCGGGATTTCTGCTAATTCTTCCCATACCTGCACATAAATCCCAATCAGATAGCTGACAGCAGAACGGTAGATCTCCAGTGTCTGGCGGATCGGGATATTCTGTTTTCGTAATTCTACACCATAACTGGATATTATCTGCATTTTTATTTTTCCCTGATAACTCTTTTCTCAGATTCTGTTGTTTTTTCTACTACCCATGGCTATATTTTAGCACATATAGCGCTAAAAATAAACATATGTTTTCCTTTGGGTAAAAAATTTGCGCGTCTAACTCATCAGGCTAAAGTAACGAGAATGCGACGCGCAATTATTCAAATTATTTTGAAAAAATAAGATGTGTTTTTCAGATCAAAAAATATGAGTAGTAGTCAAGAGGAGCTGTCCTGAAAACGATCTCTAAAAACTAATATATACACTACACTGATATGTAATCCGTTAATTTATACCTCCGGTAAACAGTAACTTTTATCAGTTACTGATTTCACATTTGAATTTTTCCGTAGTACCCCGTCTTCCATTTCATATACCTCGTCGCAGAGAACATCTATATCTTCTCTGTTATGACTTGCCAAAATAATCAATTTATTTTTTTTCATTTTTAACAATAGTTCCCTGATTTCTTCCACACCATTTTTATCAAGTCCATTCATCGGCTCGTCTAAAATAAGAATTTCCGGATCTTCCATGATTGCTTGAGCAATTGCCAGACGTTGTCTCATACCGAGTGAAAACTTTCCTACCGGTCGTTTTAATTTCGGATTAAGACCAACTTTTTTTAATATCGAATATAAATATGACTTATCTTTTTTATTTCTTATTGTATATAGAAATTCCAGGTTATGATATGCGCTCCAGTTTCTTAAAAATCCAGGATCTTCAATAATAATTCCCGCTTCTGTAAGCATATCTTTGTCTTTTCCCATTATTTTCCCATTTACCGTAACAGTTCCCTCATCGGATACAAGAAAACCACATATTATTTTAAATAAAACTGTTTTTCCAGATCCGTTATGTCCCACCAGTCCGTATATTTTTCCACTTTCACATCTGAGAGAAACATCTTTTAATACTTTATTATCCTTGAAATTTTTATTTACATGCGATACTTCTATGACATATTTCTTTTCATCCATAATACCTGTTCCTCCTACATATCTTCATTTTCCCAGTTAAACTCCACATGTCTGATCTTATATATAATAAAGCTTGTCATTATTGCTATTCCCACTAACAAAAACAACACCATGTATGTCAAAGACGGTAACCAGTAATAAGTATGATCCACTGTTGCAATTCTTGCTAACTCAGCCCATACAGTAGGAACAAAACGTGCAAGTTTATAGCGGATTAACGGATGCATATTCAATACAGGAAACAAGGAGATTGCCAGTGCAAGCCCTCCGGCAACTGCAATGATCTTATTTA
The DNA here is from genome assembly GCF_025148125.1 of Blautia wexlerae DSM 19850. Lineage (NCBI taxonomy): Bacteria > Bacillati > Bacillota > Clostridia > Lachnospirales > Lachnospiraceae > Blautia > Blautia wexlerae. The sequence continues at coordinate 1,328,615 of NZ_CP102267.1, read as the reverse complement.
TATATAAACTAAGAAAAAACATCAGAACACCAACAAATGTACAAGTCAGTGTACAAATTAAAATTTCAAGCAGTATAAGCTCAAGTGGTGTATATTCTGAAAAAATATCATAGTAAATAACCACACTGCTCTGATATCGTGAAAGAGCATTTGTAGTTGCCGCAGTCCTTAACAGCTTTCCCCATTCATTGCTCCATTCTATTTTGGACAGCAATGGAAGTATTGTGCAGAAAATAGTTATTAATACCATTATCAACGAACGTAAAAATATACCCCCAATCTGACCTAATCCCCATTGTCGCCTACCACTTCGAATTGCATGATACATATTCACATGCTGCATAAAAGGTACATCAGAATTCACATAAATTACACCAAACCAGAATATAATCAAATATGTAAAACTACACATTACAAACGGAAAAACGCACCAGGATACAGGATAATTTACTGCAACAGAGAATTCCCGTAAAGGATTTAAATAGGAACGGCTTGTGACAAGCATTAAAATTATAAAAACCGCCATTTTACTATTAAAACATTTTAATACTGTATTTTTCCATATATATTTTAATAACCGCATGTTTGTCACCTCTACAATCTATTTTTTATTACTCTGTATATTCCCAAAACAAAGAAAATTGATGGTACTAAACTGAAACCACATACAATCAAAAAATATTCTATATCCGATTTAAACTGAAATAACGCAGGATCAAATATCATTATATTTGCCCATCCACTTCCACGGAATTCCATTAAAATTTGATATAGTAAGATGGGAGTTAACATAATCAACATTTTATTAGTGATAAATATAGAAACAAATGAAGCTGCCAGAGACAATGTGCCAGCCAACATTCCCATCTGTAAAGCAACTACAAAAATATATGCCATAAAATGCCCGTTTCCCCATAGGGTCTCATACATTCCTGACATATCTGGTTTTTCTAAATAAGGTGTCCAGGGAAGCTGCAGCCGCAAATATATAACAAATAAAAATGTCCCTAAAACCATTGTTATTATGGAAGATACATAAATTACTATCGTTTTTGAAAATACATATTTTATTAAATTACCTCGTCCAATACTATACCGCAAATATTTGTTTTCAAGGTCTTCACAAAATACAGTTGCGAAAGCTGAAGCACAAAATGCATACGCAATCATTTTCCCAGACATTTCAACTGCAAACATATAAGTATCCATAACATTGACGTTTACCATACCTTTTTCAAAAGCATAATTTTCAAGAGAAAAAATAAAAGAGACTGCCACACCAACGATTGCAAGATACAGCGGATATTTCTTAAATAAACGGCTAAAATCCGTTCTAAGATATTTTGTCTTTTCCATTCAATCATCCCCTTTGCTTTTCCATAATAATATACATGGCTAGCACTACAAACATAAAGCCAAATACGCCAACACAAACAAGAAAATTTCTAATTCTATTTTTTCTATGTTGTCTGGATATGATAATATCTCTGCTATCCTTTAAAATTTCATCTAATTTTTCATACGGAACAGGCATATCACGAATTTTTCTATAGATTTCTTTTTCATAATCATCCGATGCTTTTTCCATACATCGGTTTAATCTCCTTCTTTCTTCTACTGCACAATATGGAATTGTAGAACTGCTCATATCTGATCTCCTTTACGGCAGGTTAATTTCTTTGCCTGTTTCTGCATTAACCAGCGTTACTGTTTTATTATTACCATTCTCAACCACCTCAAAATACCAGATTGGTTCTTCTGCATATTTCTGATCTTCACCTGTATAAACACGTTCACATAATTTTGCACGTGTGATCTCGTATTTAGAATCATTTAATAAGTTTTCATATTTCTCTTCTACCACTGACGCAATTTCTTCAAAAGGTTTCAGTGTTACCATATCCTGTTCATTTTTAAAGTCATAGATGTAATCTATATTTAATTCTTCCAGACCACGGGCAGAATAAATAGCCTGCACAGGTGCATTATCCGGAGAATCATCTGACATCTGCTTTGCAGCACTCATTAATTCATGAAATACAGGAATACCATTATTTTTCTGATAAGCATAGATGAAGTACGCCTCATCATCCGATGTTGGCTCCTTTGTTTTTCCTTCTTCCAGCAAACCATTATTTAATTCCTGATCTCTTAGTTTTTTCATCGCATCAACGCTCAATGAAAATGCCTGAAAAGAAAGATCTTCTGTATCATACCCAAATTCATTCATATCCTTTTTTATCTCTGAAATGCAGTTGTCCTTATCAAGAGAAACTGATCCACTCGAAAACAGGTCTATATAATCTGCCTGCTGAACTCCAAGATATGAGTAAAGAGAAGACGTAGTACTTCCCCAATGAACATAGTTATCTAAATAAAGACTTGAGCCGTCAGAAAATGTATAATTGGCAACATCACCACCATCCCAATCGTATTGATCTTTTTTAGATATTTCTTTTCCTTCAGCAAACATAGCATATACCTTATCTTTATTATAATCTCGTAAGCCTGCTACTGAAGTTTTCTGTATAGTTCTTCCATTCAAATTTTCTGGTATTTCCAATGTACAACTGAATTTTACTTTTCCAGATTTCGATTCTGCGTTATATGTTTTGGGAAAAGAATTTTCTGTTTTTGAATTTGCATCATTCTGTACAGTTTCCGCACTGTTTTCTTCTGAAGTTGCATTTTTTTCGCATCCTGAACTTATAATAACCGTCCCCAGAATTAAACATAACAGCACTTTTTTTACCATAGCTGATCTCCTTTATCCACACACAGGGATAGGATAACTTGCATCCTATCCCTGTGTTATTAATTATTCGTCATTATTTCGTCACAAACAATGCAATATCACGGAGTATAGCGTCCTGTTACATGCAGATTAGAAACGCTTGCAGATGTTGTCATATAGTAATACTGACCTGACGGTGCCGTTTTCTGGTAGGATGCATTTCCAGATAATTTATCTGGTCTAATACTTGCAGTGTATGATCTTATTGTATTGTTGTTTCGGTTAATTGATGTACAACGCAATGTTCCACTTTTGTTAAATGAACTCCCTGTCACATAAAATCTCTGTTCGGAATCAGCTTTAACAGCTCTCTGAGATAAAATATCTCCCGGTACGGTAATATCAAAGCTCACAGTCTGTGCCATGGCTGGTACAGTACTTCCAACCATACATAAAGATGCCGTTAATCCGCAAAGGATTCTTTTGATTTTTTTATTCATCATAATCTGTTTCCTCTTTTCTTTCGCAAATCATTAGAGCATTTACAATGTTTCTTTACGCGCGTAATTTGCAGTAAAATCAATGACAAGTGTTATTATCTATACTTTTTTATAATTTTCAACCCATTTTGCATGAAGCGACATTTTAAGGCTCTTTTTGGTCTTTTTTCATTTTCAGAAACAGACAGGGAATTTGTAAACTAGCTGTTAACTGTATTCCAATAAAAATACATATTGCATATCTATCCTTATTTAACCAAAGCAAAATTAGTGCTGTAATCAAAAATACTGTAACACTTATCACTATTATTTTTTTATAACGTTTTTTTTCAAGCAAATCCAACTTACGCTTGTTATTTTCTATTGGACTGAATTGAATCAGGCTTATAGCTAACACAACCGTAATGAAAAATAACGCATCCCTGTAAACTAACCTCATACAGAGAAATATGCACAAAAGCAGTAACAGACTTGACCCCAACAGGCAAAACTCTAATCGTTTGGCATGAAATCCACCGCTATATTTTCTCAATATCATAAATGGCAAAATCATTATAATCCCACATCTCATACTCCCAAAGCAAAAACCAATTCCAGCTGCAAGCAATAATGGAATTATCTGTAAAATAGCACTATACAATGCATACTGATATAATTCCTTCTCACTTTCATTAATAACTTTGCATCGTATCATCCAGTCCGTTACTTTATCTGTGCATATATTCATTACTTACTTCTCCTGTATTTCATCAGTTCTTCAGGTGCTTTTGGCTGAAACATGATAGCACAGGATGTTGTATTAGCTTCTGTCTTTAACACAGTATCCAATACTGTTTTCATACCTTTGGCCACTGTAGTTTTTACATTTTTCTGCATAATCTCGTTCTCCTTTCACGAAATTGTCATTGATTTCTTGCAGGTTATATCATAACTCTCTTTGTCTTATAATTCGATAGGTTTGGAATGAAGAGATTATTTTTCTTCAAAAATGGATAATTATTGGCTTTTCCAGTTTAAAATACTATGTATAGCAGAATTTTTCTCTATGAAATACAGAAAATCAAATGTACAACAGAATTTTTCTGTATAACATTCTTCATTTTGTAAAAGTATATTGTTAAGATTCATCATATGAAAGAGGGTGTTATAAATCGAATTTCATTATGATGACATGGGGAGCCGTATTAAGATGCGGCGGAAAGAATTACATATAAAGCAGGCGGAGCTAGCCGAAACACTTGAAATCTCAAATAATCATATGTCATCCATCGAAAATGGACGTCAGAAACCAAGTCTTGATACTTTCATCCGGTTATGTGACTGTTTAAATGTTACTCCCGACTATCTTCTTTTAGGTAGTATGCACGCATATAATTTACCACAGGATATTCTTGATAAGCTACGCCTGTGCAGCCAAGAGGATATCATTCTTGCCAGAGACTTTATAGAACTCCTTGTAAAAAGAAACAGAAAAAAGCATATTACAGACTCACCTATATCCTTTTAACAAACATACATATTAAGAACAGTAGAATATTTTCACTGTTCTTTTTTGTTATTTCTAAATAAGTAACCAAAAGTTACTGTTCAAGGGTTAGCTGGACTTGAGAAAACCGATGGTGTAGACTGATAACAGTCAAAGCCATCGGTTTTCTTTATCCAAATATTCTAGACACTCTGTCATATATATTTGCCGGATCTTCAAGGCGCATCAAAACAAGCATGCTCATGCATTGGCAGAGATAATCGATGCTTTCGAAACTTCTGAATGTCACGGCCTGCGCCTGTTTCCGCTTATAATTCCTTAGAAGCCTTTCGGCTTCATTATTCGTGGCAGGTACCCGGATATCATGCAGGAACAACAGATGGTTGTGCATGTATTTCTCCATTCTCAGGAATAAATTGTACCCGTCTTTATAATAATCATTTGCCGGAATGTTTTCATATTCTTTCCGGGCAGTTTCCAGTATCTCACGGTATCGTTTTTCGAATCCGGAGACTATTTCCGGATCTGGTCCGTGTGGCTGCCGGCATCCATTTCGGAAGTGGACCATTTCCTGCACCAGTGCATGCATTTTTTTATTCCAGGTACGGTCTGGTTCGTTCTCTATGCTGGCTTTCAGATACCGCAGTATATGGGCAAGGCATTCCTGATGATCTGCTCCATAATTATAAAAGGTAATATCATGGTCATGGACAAGGATCCCCTGATAGTCTTCTGTAACCGTACCCTTTACTCCTTCGTGTCCCTTTTTCTCGCGGGCAAAGTACAGGGCTTTTCCGCCCGGTGTTGCACAGACATATACCTGGCAGCTCTTTCCGTTTTCCCTGGCATTTGTACAATCCGTATGCATAACAGGGGAAAGCAGCATATCTGCATAGGCAGACCTGCGTTCAGGCTCAGTTTTTAAAGCAAACTCCCGGTTTAGTCTGCTTATCATGCCTTTGGAAATATTCAGTTTTCCACCCGTCAGGTCGGACAGAAATACCCTGCTCTTATCAATGGATGTACAGCAGTCATTGTTCAGAAGGAACAGAAATGCCCGTATGCTGCCATCATAATTCACATCATCGATAACTCCGTCTGGAAATGCTGCATGTGCACGTTCTCCCGTATGACTGTTATAATAAACATCTGCATGATATTCCGTTACATTCAGGACCATACGGATACTTACCATCTGCTTTACGATGGTCCTGGCAGTCTTTTTAAAAGCACAGTCTTCGAGCACTTCTTCAGGTGGCGGAAGAAGAATAACTGGCTGTGTAGGCTCCTGTCTTTTCCGGCAGTGCCCTTTGTGGCCGGGCTGCCCGCCTGGTCTTCTGCCTGTTTTTTCCCAGTTGTTTGTGATCTTTTTGCGTCGTACTGCTTTTGAAGAAGGAATAGAAGAGTTTTCATAATCGCGGTTGATCTGTGCCCGTAGTTTCAGATTCTTTCCCTGTTCTTCTTCCAGTCTGGATGCCGCTTCATAAAACTGATGTCTGAAAACGGCTGCTTTATCCAGTGCATCATCTCTTTGCTTTTCTGCATTCAGTGCACGGATCTCCATTTTTCGGAGTTCCTGCGCGGACCTTTTTTGTGCCTTTTCAAACTCCCGGAGCATATCCTCCAGTATCTGAAACCAGTAATTGCGCACACGGATCGTTTCTTTGTGCGCATCTGCAAGTTCTTTTTTCAGCTTCTCAATCTTATGTTCATAAACGTTGTACTCTTTCTGATAAAGTTCTTCTAACTGGATATATCTTTCACCAGATTCCAGTTCTTTGTTTCTGCGTTGTGCAGCTTTCAGCCGACACATGAGAGTGATATGATCATAAGTATCAGGCATACGTTTTCCTCCGGTACAGTCCTGCTAAACACTGCTGACGATATCTGTGATCTTTGAGATATGATCCTCGAGATATTCGATCAGCTCTTTCTGTTTCTGGATGAATTCCTCCTGGATCTCGATCTGCCTGAGATAGCCGTCAAGAAGTTCATCACGTTTTTTTAGTTCCTGTATAAAATCAATCTCCATAAAAACAACCTCTCTTTCTTGAAAAAAGTATAGCAGAAATGCAGGAAAAAAGCGAATTTCCGGAAATGACCCATTGGGCAATCTGACTGTGGATAAATCTCCATTATAAGATTGGAAATGAGTAGATATAAGGCCTCTGTCTGAAAGAATGGATAGGATTCGGTGTATAACTTTTGTGGATAATTATCTTCAGCAGAAAAAACTATAAATACAGTTTTTTCTGCTGAAGATAATTATCCACAAAATAGAGAAAATAATTTCGTCACTTTTTACAATGACTTATACATACCTTTGAACAGTAACAACCAAAAATTCATCTATTTTATCTTTTCATGTACATCCTTTGCAGGTTCTATATGTATATGATATGATGAATATATTTAAAAGAACGTCTGATGATATAGAATGCGGATTCTTATTTGTGATGATGACACATTAATTCTGGAACATATATATAAATTATTAAAACATTATTTTGAATCTGCTCATCTTAAGATGCCTGAAATTATATCCTACTCAAATGGGGAAAGTCTTTTAATGGACAAGGGTTCTAAAGATATGATAATATCTCTGCTATTCTCTAATATTTCATTTAGTTTTTCATACGGAACCGGCATATCGCGAATTTTTCTGTATATTTCCTTTTCATAATCATTCGATGTTTTTTCCATACACTGGTTTAATCTTCTTCTTTCTTCTACTGCACAATATGGAATTGTAGAACTGCTCATATCAATCTCCTATGATGGTAAATTAATTTCTTTACCGGTTTCCGCATTGACTAACATTACTGTTTTTCTACTGCCATCATTTACCTCAAAATACCAGACTGGTTCTTCTGCATATTTCTGATTCTCATCTGTATAAACACGTTCATATAATTTAGCCCGTGTAATTTCATATTTTGCATCATTCAATATGTTTTCATATTTCTCTTCTACTACTGACGCAATTTCTTCAAAAGGTTTCAGTGTTACCGTATTCTGTTCATTTTTAAAGTCATAAATATAATCTATACTTAATTCTTCCAGACCACGGGCAGAATAAATGGCCTGTACAGGTGCATTATCTGGAGAATCATCCGATAATTGCTCTGCAACGCTCATTAATTCATGAAATACAGGAATTCCGGTATTTTCCTGATAGGCATAGATAAAGTACGCTTCATCGTCTGATGTGGGTTCATTCGTTTGTCCTTCTTCCAGCAAACCATCATTTAATTCCTCATTTCTTAATTTTCTCATTCCGTCAACACTTAAGGGAAACGCCTGAAAAGAAAAATTCTCTGCATCATATCCAAGTTCATTTATGTCATTTTTTACTTCTGAAATACAGTTGTCTTTGTCAAGGGAAACTGCTCCACCCGAAAACAAGTCTATATAATCTGACTGTTGCACTCCAAGATATGAATAAAAAGAAGAAGTAGCACTGGACCAACGAAAAGTTGAACCTACTTCAAGGCTTGTTCCATCAGAAAATCTATAACAATCAAAACCATTATTGTCATCACCATATTGGTGTTTCTCAGATATCTCTTTTCCTCCTGCAAACAAAGAATATGCCTTGTCCCTATTATAATTATGTACACCTTCTACAGAAGTTTTCTGTATAGTTCTTCCATTCAGACTTTCTGGTAATTCCAATGTACAATTAAATTTGACTTTCCCGGATTTTGATTCTATATTACACGTCCTCGGAAAAGCTTTCTCAACTTCAGCTTTATCATTTTCCTGTCTATTTACAATATTGCTTTTTTCTGAAGTTACATTTTTCCCACATCCCGAACCTATAGTTATTACCCCTAATATTAAATATAATAATAGTTTTTTAATCATAATTTTTCTCCCTTACCACTACCCAGAGAAGATACAATAATCAGTATCTTCTCTGGGTATCCATTATAGAAAAAATAACATCACGGAGTATATCGTCCTGTTACATGCAGATTTGAAACACTTGCAGATGTTGTCATATAATAATACTGCTCTGCCGGAGCATCTGTAAGATAAAAAGCCTTATCTGATAATTTATTTGGATTAATAGAAGCAACATTTGATTTTATCGAACTAAATTTCCTATTAATTGATGTACAGTGCAAGGTTCCTATTTTGTTAAATGAATTTCCTGTTACATAAAATCTCTGTTCATAATCAGCCTTTTTAGCTCTCTGGGATAAGATATCTCCCGGTACGGTAATATCAAAGCTCACAGTCTGTGCCATGGCTGGTACAGTACTTCCAACCATGCATAAAGATGCAGTTAATCCGCAAAAGATTCTTTTGATTTTTTTATTCATCATAATCTGTTTCCTCTTTTCTTTCACAAATCCTTAGGACATTTGTAATGTTTCTTTACGCGCGTAATTTGCAGTAAAATCAATGACAAGTGTTATTATCTATACTTTTTTGTAATTTTCAACCCATTTTGCATGAATCGACATTTTAAGTCTCTTTTTGGTCTTTTCTCATTTTTAGAAACAGACCAGGGATCTGTGGCATATTACAAATTCACTTATATCATTTTGACAGGCATACAAAAAAGAACAGTCGAATATTCCCACTGTTCTTTTTTTTCCCTTATTGTTTTTTCAAGAAGCTATCTTAGTTCTGAATATACAACCAAAAATGCTATCATTTTGTCTTTTCATGTACATCCTTTGCAAGTTCTATATGTATATGATATGATGAATATATTTAAAAGAAAGTCTGGTGATATAGAATGCGGATTCTTATTTGTGATGATGACACATTAATTCTGGAACATATATATAAATTATTAAAATATTATTTTGAATCTGCTCATCTTAAGATGCCTGAAATTATATCCTACTCAAATGGGGAAAGTCTTTTAATGGACAAAGGTTCTAAAGATATAGTTTTTCTTGATATAGAAATGCCTGGTATGAATGGAATTTATGTTGGAAACGAGTTAAAATCCCAAAACAGAAATGTAATCATTTTTGTTGTTACCTCATATTCTGAGTATCTGGATGAAGCCATGCGTTTTCATGTATTCCGTTATCTTTCAAAGCCATTGAATAAGCAACGATTTCTCAGAAATTTGAAAGATGCATTAACCTATTACAATACGATGACACAAATAATTCCCATAGAAACACATGATGGAATTTATACTGTTCCCTCTTCCTATATTATTGCCATTGAGGCCCAAGGGCGAAAAATAATTGTACACACAATCCAAAAAGATTATATTTCTGTTCACAATATGAACTACTGGGCAGAGCATCTACCTGAAAACAGTTTTTTTCAGTCACACCGAAGTTTTATTGTTAATTTCGAACATATTACAGATTTTGATCACACTACTATACATATGTTCAGCAATTCATTTACTGCATACCTTACACGCCGAAAATATACAGCATTTAAAAATGCTTATCTTCTATATCTTGAAAGTACGAGGTAAAGATTTTATGGAACATATCTTACTATTATTTTTTAGTTTTCTAATCGAAGCAATCATTATGTGGCAGTATTCTTCCAGCCTGTTTTTATCTGCTCATTCCGCTAAAGTAAAAATATCATTTATATGCTTTCTTTATGGCATTTTATTCCTTTTCTCTTTCATGGAAAAAGTCTGGCTTAACATTATTGTATACTTTCTGATAAACTTTCTGTTTTTATATATACAGTTTAAAATTGATCTGTTAATTGCAATATTTCATTCCGCTATTTTAACAACCATAATGGGACTTTCTGAGCTTTTTATGTTTAGCTTTATGTCTCAGTTCGCCCCACATTTTCTTGAAAATACGAAGGGCGGTTTAATTATATATACATTGTCCAGCAAGATTTTATTCCTTACAATTATTTATCTGCTTATGCATTTTTTCAAAAAAACAGATCCTAAACAGGAAAACTATATTGATTATACAGATTTTATTTTGATGTTGATTCCTGTTTCCTGTCTGTTTATAATAATAACTTTTTTTAATATTGGGGAACATTTTGTGTTTATAGCACCAATAAATATTATGGTAACGCTGAGTACAGTGCTTATTCTTTTTATTAATCTTCTGGTATTTGGAATGAATCAATATAATCATCGTCGAAACATAGAATTCACTGATATGCAGCTTTTGCTTCAAAAAGAAGCTGATTCTGCAGAATATTATAAAATGCTTCTTTCTCAGACGGAAAATCGGAATATCCTGATTCATGACATCAAAAAGCACCTGCAAACTATCAAATTATTGAATGAAAAAAAGGACACTTCAAAAATAAATGCTTACATCTGTCAGCTTCTTGATTCATCTGATCTGCAGGAGCCAGCCAGAATTTGCGATAATGAAATTTTAAACGCTATCCTTGGCCGTTACCAACGACAATGCAGCATAAAAAGCATCAGCTTCCATGCAGATATCCGAAGTAATATTTTAAAACAATTTTCTCCTTATGATCTAACTTCTTTATTTTGTAATCTCATGGATAACGCTTTTGAAGCAGTAGAAAAAATACCAGAAGCTTTTATCGAAGTAACAGCACAGAAAAAAGAGAACTCTCCTTTTATTGTTATTGTTGTTATTAATTCATGCCGAACTGCTCCGGCATATGATTCTGATCATCTTCCAATATCCAATAAAGAAAATACCACAAAACACGGTTATGGTATAAAAAGTATAAAAAAAGTCACAAAAAAACATGGAGGTAATCTTCAAATGTATTATGATGACTCCAGTTCCACGTTCCACACCATTATCACTTTAAAATCATAAAAAATGGGGCTGTCTTGAAAACGTAGTTCAGCGATAACCTATAAACAAGCATTCTAAATAAGCTCGCCTTTTGGCGGGCTTATTTCCTTCTCTTAATTATACAGTTAAAGAGATTCATTTCGGCTGAATCATTACATTTACCCCTAACTTTTCTAATGTACGAATATTCCTATTGATTATCTTTTCTTGATTGATAACGGAGTAGTAGTCCGCTCCAAGGTCATGATAAGGAACTTTCTCTTTTAGTATATGATAAATCGCGATTAACATGGTATGGGCTACTGCAATTAAAGCCCTTTTCCCACCTCTGCGCGCGGCAATTCTTTGATAACGGGAGTAGAGATAACTTTGCTTGTTTCGTATTCCAGCACGAGCACATTCCACCAGCGTTGCTTTCAAATATTTATTTCCTTTCCGTATTCGTGTACTCATCTTTTTTCCGGCGCTTTCCTTACACTCAGGCACAAGCCCCGCCCATGAGCTGAAACGGGATTCATTTTGAAAGTGCTCCATTTCCACACCAGTTTCCGCTAAAATTCGTTCTGCACTTTTTCTTCCAATCCCAGGCATATCATCCAAAGCTTCGATTGCCCAATTTATGGATTCTGTTTTTTTTTAATATCTGCATCTAAATCCATAATTAAAGCGGTCAGGCTTTCAATATGCCCAAGTTGATGTTTCAACATTTTTTGCTGATGTTCTGATATCCGTCCTTGTAGGGATTTCTGCATTTCTGGAATTTTATCTCTGGCTCTTCCTTCGGCAAGTTCACTTAAAACAACCGGATCTGTTTCTCCAGATACAATTGCCTTTAAAATTGTCATACCGCTTTTTCCGCTGATATCGGTAATTACACTGCTCAATTTAACATTGCAGCCTTCTAACACAGCCTGGATTCGATTTAATTCACGAGCACGTTCTTCAGTTATCTCCTGGCGGTAACGGGTTATTTCTCGCAGTTCTCTTTGATCCCTATTTGGTATGTAACTTGCTTTTACTAATCCATGGCGTACCAGATTGGCAATCCACTCTGCATCTTTTACATCCGTCTTACGTCCGGGAACTCCTTTGATATGCTGCGCATTCACAACCATGATCGGTATCTGTTCTTCTTCAAATATATTATATACAGGTTTCCAATAAGAGCCCGTACTTTCCATGGCAGCCATCTCACAATCTGTTTCTTTCAGCCACGAAACTAATTGGAGAATATCTTCCGTCATTGTTGAAAACTGACGGATTTCTTTTTTTCTGACACTCGTAAAAATACAGGCTACCATCATATTTTTATGAATGTCAATCCCACAACACCGCTTATACAATACTTCCATAAAGCAAACCTCCTTCGCATAAGCCGATGCAGCTCCTTGCTTAATTGTTGGCTGTCCTGCGTCCTCATCAAAACCCGATGGAAACAAAAAGTGGTACACCTAAGGAGCTGAAAATCAGTCTGTCGGACGGGCTTGTAAGCACCAATCCCCTTCCGATCTTATTCGGCACCTTAAGTATACCACTACATAACGTATAGCTAGTATCCAGTTTTCATTTATTGTGGTGAGATTTTCTCATGATTGTCTGTCGGAAAATAGATAGCCCCTTTCTATTTATTATGAGAAATAATCAGTGTACGAGCTGTCAAGTATTTTCTTCCTTCTTATAAAGATTAAAATTCTTGACAGCTCTGTTTTTGGCAAATAAAAAAATATCATAGAATCTAGTTTAATAGACTCATATGATATTTCTTTGATTACTCCTGTGATTACCCGTGAAGACGAAGACGCGCAAAAGCCTTTATTTTCAAGGGTTTCGAGCAGGGGATGAGAGAATCGAACTCCCACCAAAGGTTTTGGAGACCCCTATCATACCATTTGACCAATCCCCTACAAAGTATATTATACATACTTTCAAAACTACATACATGTTGACATTTCCTTGAGAATTAACTTCCTGCGTTGCTGATTGAGTTTTGTACTCCGCGGGGGTCACTTCGTGACTCCGTCTCTCAGCATTTTGGTCAAGCCCTCACCCGATTAGTAACAGTCAGCTCCATGCATTGCCACACTTCCACCTCTGCCCTATCTACCTCGTCGTCTTCAAGGGGGTTTACTTCTTTCGAATGGGATATCTCATCTTAAGGGGGGCTTCACGCTTAGATGCCTTCAGCGTTTATCCCTTCCGGGCTTGGCTACTCGGCCGTAGACTTGGCAGTCTAACCGATGCACCAGCGGCCCGTCCATCCCGGTCCTCTCGTACTAAGGACAGCTCCTCTCAGATATCCTACGCCCACGCCGGATAGGGACCGAACTGTCTCACGACGTTCTGAACCCAGCTCGCGTACCGCTTTAATGGGCGAACAGCCCAACCCTTGGGACCTACTACAGCCCCAGGATGCGATGAGCCGACATCGAGGTGCCAAACCACTCCGTCGATGTGAACTCTTGGGAGTGATAAGCCTGTTATCCCCAGGGTAGCTTTTATCCGTTGAGCGATGGCATTCCCACTTAATACCACCGGATCACTAAGCCCTACTTTCGTACCTGCTCCACCCGTCGGTGTCGCAGTCAAGCTCCCTTCTGCCTTTGCACTCTTCGAATGGTTTCCGTCCATTCTGAGGGAACCTTTGGGCGCCTCCGATACCCTTTCGGAGGCGACCGCCCCAGTCAAACTCCCCGTCTGGCATTGTCCCACCGCCGGGTCACGGCGGCTGGTTAGAAACCCAATACTGCAAGGGTGGTATCCCAACAGCGGCTCCATGGCAACTGGCGTTACCATCTCCTAGCCTCCCACCTATCCTGTACATGCAATACCGAGTCCCAGTACCAGACTGGAGTAAAGCTCCATGGGGTCTTTCCGTCCTGGCGCAGGTAACCAGCATCTTCACTGGTACTTCAATTTCACCGGATGCATTGTCGAGACAGCGCTCAAATCATTACGCCTTTCGTGCGGGTCGGAACTTACCCGACAAGGAATTTCGCTACCTTAGGACCGTTATAGTTACGGCCGCCGTTTACTGGGGCTTAAATTCAAAGCTTCGCTTGCGCTAACCTCTCCTCTTAACCTTCCAGCACCGGGCAGGCGTCAGCCCATATACCTCACCTTTCGGTTTCGCATAGACCTGTGTTTTTGCTAAACAGTTGCTTGAGCCTATTCTCTGCGGCCTGGTTTCCCAGGCACCCCTTATCCCTAAGTTACGGGGCCATTTTGCCGAGTTCCTTGACAATGCTTCTTCCGCCGGCCTTAGGATTCTCTCCTCATCCACCTGTGTCGGTTTACGGTACGGGTACGGTATAAACGATAGCGGCTTTTCTTGACGCATGGCTCACGGACTTCGTTACTTTATTTCACTCCGCATCACGGCTTCCCATTGCCACCCGGATTTGCCAAAGTGACTGGTACCCCGCTTGCACCGGGCTTTCCATTCCCGGCTTCCGCTTTCCTTACGTGTCCCCACAGTTCTGTCATACCGCAGTACAGGAATCTCCACCTGTTGTCCATCGGCTACGACTCTCGTCCTCGCCTTAGGCCCCGACTTACCCAGAGCAGATCAGCTTTACTCTGGAAACCTTGGATATTCGGCCATAAGGATTCCCACCTTATTCTCGCTACTCATTCCGGCATTCTCTCTTCCATGCAGTCCACAGCTCCTTACGGTACTGCTTCTTCCCGCATGCAATGCTCCTCTACCAACCTTTCGGTTCCTTAGTTTCGGTGGCGCGTTTCAGCCCCGGACATTTTCGGCGCAGGACCTCTCGACCAGTGAGCTATTACGCACTCTTTGAATGGATGGCTGCTTCTGAGCCAACATCCTGGTTGTCTTCGAAATCCCACATCCTTTTCCACTTAACGCGCACTTGGGGACCTTAACTGAAGGTCTGGGCTCTTTCCCTTTTGACCGCCCAACTTATCTCGTGCAGTCTGACTCCCGATAATCGATTACGCGGCATTCGGAGTTTGATATTCTTCGGTAGGCTTTGACGCCCCCTAGGAAATTCAGTGCTCTACCTCCGCAAATCTGTATCGAGGCTAGCCCTAAAGCTATTTCGAGGAGAACCAGCTATCTCCGGGTTCGATTGGAATTTCTCCCCTATCCACACCTCATCCCCACCCTTTTCAACGGATGTGGGTTCGGTCCTCCACTACCTCTTACGGCAGCTTCAACCTGGACATGGATAGATCACCCGGTTTCGGGTCTACTCCTACTGACTCTGGCCCTCTTAAGACTTGGTTTCCCTACGGCTCCACACCTGAAGTGCTTAACCTTGCCAGTAAGCGTAACTCGCCGGACCGTTCTACAAAAAGTACGCGGTCGCACATATAAAGTGCTTCCACAGCTTGTAGACACAGGGTTTCAGGTTCTCTTTCACTCCCCTCCCGGGGTCCTTTTCACCTTTCCTTCACAGTACTATGCGCTATCGGTCACTAAGTAGTATTTAGCCTTAGGGGGTGGTCCCCCTGATTTCCCACAAGGTTCCACGTGTCTCGTGGTACTCTGGATCCTGCTCAGTCTCATCGGCTTTCACGTACGGGGCTTTCACCCTCTGCGGCCGGCTTTCCCAAAACCGTTCTGTTAGCTTCAGAGAATCTTAAATGCAGTCCGTAACCCCGGAATGCACGCATTCCGGTTTAGG